>JAQTLI010000509.1 GCA_028714995.1 Methylobacter sp.
AATCAGAATAATAAAACTGACCGCAAAAACCAGAATGGTATACAGATAATTATCTGCATAGCCGTAAACCATTTCAAACAGATCAGAAACCCTGTCCCTTACAAAAAGCATAATTTGCAGGATAACTACTATAGGAATGACCGCTAAAATGCCGATCAGGAAATAGTTCAATAGCTTTTTAATCAACTCTTTCATTTTTTCTCCGTTGTTATAACGATTTTATTATTAATAATGAAGGCTGATGCAATCGATCGTCAACGGTATCCATGCAGAATTTAACTGCAAACGCGTTTAATCGGAAAATGACAACTGAAACAGCTCCCCTTCCCCAATTCACTGACAATATTTAATCGGGCATCATGCCGCATAAGTACATGCTTGACGATGGCCAGCCCTAGCCCTGTGCCACTCACTTTTTTGTTGCGCTTGACTTCAGATCGATAAAACCGCTCGGTAACGCGTGGAATATCCGCCGCTGCAATACCTTCTCCCTGATCTTCAACATCCAGAACTATGTCATCAATGGCTTGATACCAGCGTACCTTCACCACAGAATCTTCCGGCGAATACTTAAGTGCATTGCCCAGTAGATTGGTAAACGCGCTACGCAACTCATGCTCTTCGCCAAGAATATGCACATCAGTTTCCAAGGTTAACTCAATTCGTCGGTTTGAAGCATTTTCCAGCGTATCGCCTTCCTTACATATCTGGCTTAATAAAGCAGGTACATTGATGCACTGAGCTTGTCTCTGCTGAGTTTCCAGGCGCGTTAGCAATAGCAAGTCGTCAACAAGATGCTGCATCCGCTCTGTCTGTCCCTGCATTTGTTGGAATGAGTTGGTTAATAACGGCGATTTCCTATCATCCATATCTTGCAAGGTTTCCAGATAACCTTTCAACACGGTCAGGGGGGTTCTGAGCTCATGCGAAACATTAGCCACAAAATCCTTGCGCATCCTTTCCATTTTTTTCAGCTGCGTGACATCCTGAGCCAACAACAATCGCAGTCCTGCGCCATAAGTAACAATCCGTACCGCCAGTGTAATACGACTATCTACCGGAGAAGGCAAAATGACCGCCTCGCTATAATTTCGGGATTTGAGATAATGGATAAACTCGGGGAAACGAATAAGGTTGGGGATGCGCTGACCTTTATCCGATTGTTTCAGCCCTAAAACCTCTCTTGCCGCTTTATTTGCCCACTCAATCTCGTCATGGGCTCCCAAAACAACGGCTGCATCAGGTAAAGCTTCTGTTGACTGGCGAAACTGGTCAATCATTTTACCGAGTTTCTTTTTGCGTTTTTTTTCATTCTTCTTAATGCGGTAAACATGGTAATAAATTTCCTCCCAAACACCGGTCGTTTTGGGATATTTACCTCTCCCTCCCATGCTTATCCATTTTTCAAACCGGATAATCTGATATATATGGCGAATTAGAATAAAAAGCGTCAACAGGAGCAATAATGGCAAAAAAAGCCCTGTCATTCCACCGACAATCAACACTACAAAAAACAACAGTAGTATCGTAATTATCTCCTTTTGCCAAATACCCATACTTTCTTAATCCGTCACCGAAAATCTGTAACCGAAACCGCGAACGGTTTGAACCAAATCTTCCTTACCGTATTCACCAAGAATTTTCCTTAACCGGCGAATATGCACATCAACCGTGCGTTCTTCAATATACACGCTACGTCCCCAAACCTGATCCAGTAATTGAGTGCGATTGAAAACCTTATCGGGATGAGTCATGAAGAACTGCATTAAACGGAACTCTGTCGGACTCACGTCCAGTTGCTTATCATCGATGCTGAGCCGGTGTTGCTCGGTATCCAGCACCAAATCGCCCAGTGTGATTTGCGCCAGATCATTTATTTTTCCGCTTCTGCGTAAAACTGCACGAATACGCGCCACCAACTCCTTGGGCGAAAAGGGCTTGGTCATATAATCGTCTGCTCCAATTTCCAGGCCTCTGACTTTATCCTCTTCCTCGCCACGTGCCGTCAGCAGAATAATAGGCAGTTCCCGATACATCGGATCTTTCTTCAAGCGCCGGGCCCACTCAACCCCACTCATATCGGGCAACATCCAGTCCAGCAGGATCAAATCAGGCAAAGCATCATCCAAAACTTTCTGTGCGTCTTCTGCATCTGCTGCTGCAATTGACCTAAAGTCGGCCTGCTCAAGTACCATCATCAACATCTCTCTGATAGCATCTTCATCTTCAACAACGAGAATAGTAAAACTAGACATAATTAATATATAGAAAGATAAAAACCGTGTATTTTAACAACCTGCATATTACTCTTTTATGACAAAAAGGGCTTACATATAAAAAGATTCAAGGCAAAAATACTACTACGATGACCTTAAATCTGTCCTACACGCTCTTATAAAATAAAGTTCTGTGCATTATCAAACAAAACGTTGCATTCAGTCTTTAAACTGCCATCAACGACACAGGAACTTCTAAAACAAGCAATCGAGAACTTGAGCTACTACCCCTTCCCTACACCTATAAAGTGAAATAACCCAAATATAGCCATGTGGAGACGCTTTAAGCCTAAGTAATGCAAATCATGGCTGCATAATAACAACAAAACATCACCACGAGCTTATATGGAGCTTATGTTCAACGTAGACCATTGATTCTGTGGTCTAAGGCCTTATAACTCGCTTATGACCAACAAACTTACAACCCCTCCCAAGCTTTCAGATAAACAAATGGATGGCGCTAAGGTGCTCTGATTTATTCTTTTACTGCAGTGTGGTAAAAAGATGAACGCATCGACGATAACAAGAACGTGTGCGATGTTATGCGGATATGTTT
>JAQTLI010000510.1 GCA_028714995.1 Methylobacter sp.
CATCCCGATCAGGTGCATTAAGAATTTCATCCAGCGTATCACCTGCTTCCGGCTGTTCAAATCCTTCTGCTAATGCCAGCAAATGCAATTCCTGATTGCCCAGCACCGTAACGGCTTTTTTGCCCAAGTCTTTGACAAACCTTAGTACAGCCAGAGACTCCGACCCTTCATTGACTAAATTACCGGTAAACCATAAGCAGTCGTTTTCCGGATCAAAGTGTATTTTTTCCAGTAATTTTAACAGTAACTGATAATTGCCTTTTACATTGCCAATGGCGTAGGTGGTCATAATTTTTAGCTTCCAAATCCATATTGCTTATGAAGTATCAATTATGATGCCATTATGGAAAGCGTGGATTGACAGGGAGCGGAGTCGACAACAAATCACTTATAAGCCATTGATAATTTGTATAAAAAAATGTGGCAAATTTAAAATAGCGTTATAACCGGGTGTCTGGCTGAATTGGGCATCACGCTCATTAGTCGTTATTTTGTAACAAAACCACCCACTTTTCGGCCATATTGTTACTAAGATGACCAGGAAAAGCATAACTCATCTGAAGTAGATTGCTTCTGAAGCGGGCTACCGGCCACTTCAGCGAAATAATCAGAAGAAAGTGGGTGTTGGTTTAAATATTGCTGTGCATTAGTGGGCGATTAACTTAGGTTTTATTATGAACAAGATCGGGATATTTTACGGCACTGAGACAGGCATGACAGAAGCGATGGCTCAGGTCATGTATAGGGTTTTAGGTGATGACATTGCCAGTGAACCGGTTAATGTGAATCAGGCAAAAGTGTCGGAATTATTGCAATATAAAGTTCTAATTCTGGGAGCGCCCAGTTATGGGGTCGGTGAATTGCCCGGCAGAACGACAGGCAGTCAGGATGGTAATTGGGAAGAATTTTTATTTCGACTGGATGATTCCGACTTGTCTGGAAAACGAGTTGCCCTGTTTGGTCTGGGTAATCAACAGAAATATTATGATCGCTTTAATATTATGATCGCTTTGCCAGTTCCTTGATTCATTTGTATCAGCACTTTGTTGCTTATGGCGCAGAGGTTATAGGAGCCTGGAGTACTGAAGGCTATCAGTTCACGCGCTCACACTCGGTTATCGACAATAAGTTTGTCGGCCTGGTGCTGGACCATCATACCCAACCCGAAATGACCATAACCCGGATTACAGGCTGGCTGGATCAGATTAAGCCGGGATTGTTGGAGAAATTAAATTAATGGCTTTGTCGCATTAAGTGCGGAGAAATAGAATCGGTTATGCGTGCTCCGAACATGGCGAATCGGCTTTCTTATGAAATAAGCGATGGGGTTCTTACAACACTGACACTTAACCGAAGAGCATTCATGATGACGAACGAACAAACGCTTATTTTCTGGAATGCAGGTAACGCAGTCCATTCAAAACACACAGGAAAATCGAATGAAATTGTATTTAACGCCCGGCTCCTGTTCGACAGGCATCCATATTTTAATGGAAGAGCTCGAACTGGTTTTCGAAGCGCATCTCGTGAATCTATTGACTGGGGATCAAAATACGCCGGAATATCTTGCGATGAATCCGAAAGCCACCATCCCGACGCTGGTGCGCAACGACGGCACTGCACTGACTGAATTTCAAGCGATAGCCTATTGGTTGGCGCGAAGCTATCCCAAAGCCAAACTGTTGCCCGGCGACCCGGATGGCGACGCGCGCGTCATTGAGCTGATGGATTACGTGGTCGGCACAATTCATGGTCAAGGCTTTGCCAGAATTTTTACGACCAACCGGTTCGCGCTCAACGAAGCTGATTTTGAGGCCGTGAAAGCTCAAGGCATGGACATCGTTAAGCGAGGGTTTGCCGTCGTTAATGACGGTTTGTCGCCTCAAGGGTATGTCATGGACACTTTTACCATCGCCGATGCGGCTTTGTTTTATGTCGAGTTTTGGGCCGACAAAATCGGGATTTCGCTGCCGGAAAATTGCTTAAAACATTATCGTTTGATGCTTGAGCGCCCGGTAGTAAGGCGAGTCTTGATGGAAGAAGGCTATCGTTTGAATTAATAGCTGGCCCTATTGAACCGACCTTAATGTGTCGTTGCCGTTGGGCTGAGTTTATCCGGCTACTTCGGGTGCATTCTTAGCCTTGTATAAAATCTGCTTTCAAATCACAAATGAGGTGAACATAAGATGGCATTGATCGAAAAAACCGACGTACTTACCGTGGGCTATGATCAGATTGATAACGATCATGATGAATTCATTAACCTGTTGAACGAGCTGGATTCCGCCGGCAATGCAAATTTTCCGGTTTTGTTCAAGCAATTATACGAACAGACTGAACAGCATTTTGAACGAGAGAACCAGTTGATGAAGCAGTTTTCTTATCCGGGAGAGACCGAACACAAAGGCGAACATCAACGCGTACTCGGGGAATTCAAGCAATTTAAATCGCGGGTTGATAAAGGGCTGATTGCATTCGGCCGTTCGTTTGTCAAAGACCGTCTCCCTCAATGGTTCGGACTGCATGTGACGACTATGGACAGTGCGCTGGTGACGCACATTAACAAACAGCCTGAAGCGTAAGGTTGATGGCACTCTGCCCCGAACTTGAGGTAATTGAAGATTTTTACGATGCCGTCGAATGCAAACGCATCTATCGGCATTTGCTGCATGAACATCTGTGGCCCGATAATCGATATGCTGTCGCTGGACGGCAATTTATCCTGCCCAGATTACAGACTTGGCATGCCGATCCAGGCATTCGCTACAGCTATAGTAACAACCTGTTACAAACTCGATCATGGACGCCTTTGCTGTCCGAGATTAGAGCCC
>JAQTLI010000511.1 GCA_028714995.1 Methylobacter sp.
TTTAAATCTTCCCCGACGGCTTCGATAATCTTGGCAAAATGCTCTTGCATAATTTCAGTCTCAGTTATAAAAATAGTCGGTCAGTATACATCATTGTACTGTGAATTTTAACGCATCTAAAATCACCTGGATGTCTGCGCCGGGTTTACAGACATTTTCACTAATATGCCGACGCCAGCCCCTGGCACCATATTCACCATGAAACAGCCCCAAGATATGCCTGGATATACTGCTCAATCGTACTTCATCTTCAAGTTGCTCTCGAATATAAGGTATAAACGAACGCAAAACCGCTTCCCGTGACAAGGGGGCTTTGGACTCGCCAAAAAAACGCCTGTCAACATCAGCCAGTAAATACGGATTATGATAAGCCTCCCTGCCCACCATGACGCCGTCAACATTTTTCAGAATATCTGCAGCCTGATCCAATGTCATGATGCCGCCATTCAGGATGATTTCCAGCTGCGGAAAGTCCTGTTTTAGTTGATAGACAATATCGTAGCGCAACGGCGGAACATCACGGTTTTGTTTGGGCGATAGGCCGCTTAGCCACGCCTTTCTTGCATGGATAATAAAAACCCTGCAACCGGCATCGACAACAGTCGATACAAAATGAACCAGCTCTTCATAAGAATCCCGATCATCAATGCCGATTCTTGACTTAACTGTAACCGGAATTGAAACCGCCTGCCCCATTGCCGCAACGCATTGGGCAACCAGCTCTGGTTCAGCCATCAGACACGCGCCAAAACGGCCATTCTGAACCCGATCACTAGGGCAGCCGACATTCAAATTCACCTCGTCATAACCAGCGTCTTCAACCATCCTTGCGCAGATGGCCAACTCCCGCGGATTGCTGCCGCCCAATTGGAACGCCACCGGTTTCTCAGCTGCATTAAACTGCAAAAACCGGTGGTGATCGCCATGAATTAACGCACCCGTCGTCACCATCTCGGTATACAAAAACGCGTGCTGCGAAATCAATCGGTGAAAATAGCGGCAATGCCGATCAGTCCAGTCCAGCATAGGTGCGATGCAGAATTTTCTACTGGGCCAATGATCCTTATTTGTATTGTTTATGCTTTTATCTTCAGTCACTTGAATTGATCGGCTTGCTTGTTTTGGTGATATTTTTATACATTTTCATTTGGTGTATCGCTATGCCTGGCCATGAATAGTGGCTACGAAGCTTCTGCGGCCGTTCTGGTTGCGATGCTCGACAAGTAGATACCTTGCCACGTACCCAGATTAAAAGCGCCATCAGTAACAGGAATGCTAATGCTGGAGCCAAGCAGGAAATTCTTTATATGAGCGGACATGCCCGTTTTTATGGATGGTATGGACGCGGGATGGACTCTCCGAAGCTACGTAAATACTAGACAACCGGCTTAACTCTGAGTCCATATCGTAACCCATTTATGCGGACAAACCGTAGAATCATTGTCCATACCTCCGAACTCTTATTCACCCTGGAGTGTAAGAACCAGTTCTCGACTTCCGCCATAATTCCTGTGCTCACATAAATAGATGCCTTGCCAGATACCTAGATTCAGCTGACCATCTGTAATTGGAATGTTCAAACTACAGCCAAGTATGCTGCCTTTCAAATGGCTGGGTAGGTCATCGCTGCCTTCATATCTATGTTTGTAATAGGGTTCATCCTCAGGCACCGCTCGACTGAAGAAACTCTCAAAATCCTGACGTACCGTTGGATCGGCATTCTCGTTAACTGTTAACGAGGCCGAAGTGTGCTTGATAAACACATTCAAGATGCCTACTGACACCTTCTCTACTTCAGGTAGCTGCCGGAGAATGTCTTCAGTTACCAGATGAAAACCACGATTTCGAGCTTTTAGTCTGATCTCTTTTTGAAACCACATAACATTTACCTTTTCAAAATAGAGACAACATTAGCGAAGCGCTTCAATTCTTTCTCAAGTTGGGCCATGTTCAATAAGCATTAACTCACGATTCAAAGCTTGGTGATATAACTCACGGTAATTCACTTTTTGAGCACGTTTATTTGCCAATTTTGCATTATTATCCGGCTCGGCCTCCTCAGACAATATTGCTGCACCACTATAGCTGATCAGTTCAGAGAAATTGGATTTGGATTCCTTAATCGAGCTTCTCTTTCGTCCTGCTTCCAATGCGACAGTATCCTTATTGATAGCCGTACCCTTTGGTAACTGAACAGGAGTGTTTCTCTTCAGGCGTTTAAGCGCTTGCCAATACTTATCAATTGCCACCATATCAGAAGTCCTTTCAATAACCCTAGATCTGAACTGCTTCAAAATATCAAGCTCGGCTTTTTCCGAAAGGTACTCAACACCTGCTGGGTTAAGTGCCTCCAATTCACAAACAACTCCTGTCGTTCAATTACCTTGGTCAATTTGCTAGGTTCTGTTGATGTTTCATCTCAACCATAAAAGTACCGAGGCAAACGACAGCATCCCCTGTAATTAATAGCCTTTTTCTCGTAACATATGGCAATTCTGCGGTAGTGCTTGAGCTTGCCGAACATGCATTCTATTACATGCCGCACTTTTAAAGCCAAAAAACACACTCAATCCCTTCTTTTCGGTTCGATTTTGGTGGAATGACAGCTTTTATTCCTTGCCCTTTTAACCACCCATGCAACTCATTTGTGTCGTAACCCTTGTCTGCCAAAACGGCTGAGGCCTTAACGTTTTCCAACAAGGGGATCGCTTATTTGCACTCGGCCTCTTGATCGCCGGTCAAAATGAATTTAACCGGCATGCCCAGGGCATCACAGAGCGCGTGAATCTTACAGCCAAAGCCTCTTTTGGAGCGTCCAAGGCTTCATCC
>JAQTLI010000512.1 GCA_028714995.1 Methylobacter sp.
GGGCGCGGCAATCGCCATTTGCTGTCACTATTGCGCGGACATCGCATGAAATTATTGTTGCGACATATGCTGGACGAAACCGAGTTTTTGTCCAATTACGGTGTGCGTTCCCTGTCCCGTGATCATCTCGATCATCCCTATGTATTTTCCTGCTGCGGACTGGCGTTGACCGTGAAGTACCAGCCCGCCGAATCCGAATCCGGGGCATTCGGCGGCAATTCAAACTGGCGCGGACCGATCTGGTTTCCGGTTAATTATTTGCTGATCACCTCGCTCAGACGTTTCGCGGCCTACTACGGGGATGACTTCAAGGTTGAATGCCCGACCGGTTCCGGACAGTATCTTTCAATCGATGAGGTTGCCGTCGAGTTGTCCTTAAGGCTGACCCGGATTTTCCGCAAAGATGAGCACGGACGTAGGCCGGTATTCGGCAGTAACGAAAAGTTGCAGAGCGATCCGAACTTCAAGGATTACATCATGTTCCATGAATATTTTCACGGCGACAACGGCAGTGGCATAGGCGCATCGCACCAGACCGGCTGGACCGGACTGGTGGCGAGAATATTGTGTGATCGTAATCCGTAGGTTGGACACCCAAAGTAGGAGCTTTTGGCGACAGCTTTTCGTTGCCCGACGTTCCTGAATCCGGTGGTGGGATAGAATGGGCAATCCCTAAATTCATCTCCATATTGAAGCTGGGCATGTCGTGCATAAAAAGCATGCCCGACAGATCTCACGGGGACCGAAGCAGTTCTTTATTTTGCGTCAATTCGTCATCGATCTCAATTTCCAGGCCGCCCTGACGACCAGCGCGACTGCGGCGAGAAACCCGATCGTCGTCAGCGTGAAGCTTATTCCCGCCTGAAGTGGAAAATGCGGTTCAACAGGAATCACTGCGACAACGGCGGACTTCGGCGTCAGACCTCTGACCAGAAATGCCAATGGATTGAAAAAAGCGCCGAAACAACAGGCGGCAACGACCCAGACGGGCGGATCGATGGAATACTGCCGAAACAGCAGGAAAAAGATGAAGAGAAACTGGGCCATCATTAGATAGTCGACATGGGCCCTGATAATATCGGCCCGTTCGACGAGCAATCCGGCCAAGGCGCCATCGGGAAAAAATAGTGTGATGCCGAGAACCCAGGCGATGGCAAGAGCTATCGTGAGACACAGTCCGGCAAATGCCAAAAGGAAAAGGTTTGTCATAGTCATTTTTTGGTTTGTCATGGTTATCCTCATCGTTATACGGGGACTTTCGTCCCACCTTGTTGGACGCCAATGTCGGCGAATTGCCCAAGCCACCTAGTTAGAAGTTGTCAATAGCCTGCGATTTGACTAGACTGCTACAAAAGCCTGCGTTGAAGACGGATGGCTCAAGACAATGTATGGGAGTATAACAATGACAGATAGCTCTCGCTTGTATGAACGTGCTGCGGCGGACGCCGTCGGGTTCGACGCGCTCTGGGACATCAGCGACGGGCGCACGTTTTTTACCGGGCCGCTGTACTACAACGCGAGCCATCAGCATGGTGCGCCAGTTTTTCTCGCCGGAATATATGCGAATTTTCGCCTGCGACTGCATGGCGGCGACTGGCTGTCCTGCCGCACCGCCGTCATTCCTGCCGGTGTCCTGCATGAGCTGGATATAGGTGGCGATCCGCTGGCGGTATTTTATATCGAGCCGAACATCGCCGGGGCCGATGCACTGAAACCGCTCATCCGCAATACGCGCGAAGTGAACGGCGCCTTGGTCGGCACGGCCGGGGAAGTTTCGTTCATGCGTGACCTTTACGAAGATCGCTACAATCCTCAATGGACTGCGGAACCTTTGGACGATCTGATGAAGTTTGCTAAACGACGGTCAGGAATCCAACTGATCGATCCTCGCATATCCCAGGTGGCGGAATTTTTATTCGAACACGGCGACGATCTCACCTCGGTAGCAACACTGGCCGGAACGGTTGGCCTGTCCGCCTCACGATTCCAGCACCTGTTCACGCAACAGATCGGCGTTCCTTTCCGCCGTTATCGAAGTTGGAACCGGATGCGGAAGGCCATACGCGAAATTATAAAAGGCAACAACTTCACTATCGCCGCGCATTCTACCGGGTTTTCGGACTCGGCCCATTTCAGCCATGAGTTCCGCAAGACCTTCGGTGCGCCGCCTACGGTAGGACTGCAAAGGCTGGCGCGACTTCAGCGCTGAAGTTGATGTGAAAGGAGTTCCGCAGGTTGGGTTACGCTGCCGCTCGGCAATTACTCCTGCATCCATGCAATCGTAATCCGACCTACATTTGATTTCGAGTATTTCTCATTGTCTCACTCCCAAAAAACAATACATCAAGCTACAGCCAGCCGATAATAGAGTTCGGCATTCTCGGTCACTTTAGCAACCACTTTTGCATCGAGATGGCCGGCTGCAACACGCTCCTGTAAATCGTTGAGAATATACTCAAGGCTCATGGTGCGGCGATAAGGTCTTTGTTGCGCTAAGGCCTGGAAAATATCGGCAACGGCAATGATGCGGCATTCCAGATCGAGTTCTTTTTTGCCGTTTTTGAAAGGATAACCGTCGCCGTTCAGGGTCTCATGGTGGAATCCGGCCCATACCGGAATCTTTGAGTCTTCAAACACGCGCTGAAGGATACGGAAGGTGTCGTAGCTGTGGCGGTGCATGGTGGCCCGTTCATCCGGCGTCAGGCTGCCAGGTTTGTCGATGATGTCTTCCGATACCCGCAGTTTGCCGATGTCATGCAACAGTCCGGCAATTTCAACCTGCTCAAGCTCATAGCCTTCAATGCCGAAATCC
>JAQTLI010000513.1 GCA_028714995.1 Methylobacter sp.
TTTGGCAAGCTCAAACACTACCGCAGAATTGCCACTCGATATGAGAAAAAAGCTATTAATTACATGGGGATGTTGTCATTTGCCTCGGTACTTTTATGGCTGAGATGAAACGTCAACAGAACCTAGAACCTTCGTATTAACTAGGCAACAAGACAGATGCTAACTGTGAAAAAAATTCAACGGTGTTTTCCAGTCGTACACCGCTCCACTAGCGTTACGCTTCCTGTACTTCGTGGAAAATGCGCGTCTATAACGCTAATCATCGGTTTATTTAATTACTACAATTGGCCCGTTATCACTCAAACTGACAGACTTTGCGATAGAACCTTTGGACACACTGCCGTCAAGGTTGCTGTTCCCTCCGGAAACGACGCGTAATTCGTTCAAGAATCTGTCAATTACTTGCCAGGTTCCATTGGTATTTTCCATCAGAATATTGTGACGATGAGCAGCAATGGCATGTAGCTTCTTGTTTTTTGAACCCAATTTATCGAACAGGATCAGCGCACTGCTGGATGATACAACTGGATCCTCATCTGCATAAACAATCAATGTAGGCAGGTTAATCTGTGGTAGTAATTCATCAAGCTGAGCAACTAACTGCCTCAATTCATAGAGAGCCCTAACAGCCACATAACGGTAATTAATTTCAGGATGCTCCGTGTCATTCTCGATAAATGGTTTGAGTCCTTCATAGGATGAAACCGACCTGATAAGCGTATTGGCGGCCTGCAGCAACGGCACTAGCATTAAAGCCGGGTTGACGAATTTTAATGGTACGGAAACGGCGATAATACCAATCATTTCAGGATAATGCTCAGCAGCCAGTTTCAACGCTAATGCGCCACCAGTAGAAAAACCGGCAACGAAGATGCGTTGACAGTACGCCTTGAGAATGTTGAAACCTCTTTGTACGCAGCCATACCAGTCTTCCCAGCTTTGTTCGCGTAACGCATATGGGGAGGTACCGTGGCCTTTTAACCGGATAGCTAATACCGCATAACCTTGATTAGCCAGATAGCGACCATAGTCCCTTAATGCGGCGGGACTAGCCAACAAGCCGTGTATCAGTAATATGCCGAACCCATTGGTGTATTCCGGCTGGATGAAAAAAGGCGATGGGTCGGCAACGGCAATTTCCAATTGATTAATGTCAGCGAAATGGGGTTTTGAGAAACTACGTTTTTCCCATGCTAAAGTGCGGCATTCATCATCAAAATGCCAGGCAGCCAATTTGTAACGGTCCGCTTTATTAAATTCGCTGACAGCGGTAATTAAAGTATCGCGAATTGCCCTAAGTGGCGCGGCCTCGTTATTATAAACAGCAATCGGATTTTCCAGCCGGATGCTATCAAAGTTGAAATCAGCACATAACTTGGGCAAGAACTGGTAGCAGTCGGCATTTTCGGCTATGAGACCGTCTTCTTTAGCGACACTGATAAAATAATCGAAACGCGCGTTGCCACCATTGATCAGGTCGTTATAAAAATCCGGATTTAGCAGGCTTCGGTGTAGATGGACGTCAGTGTTGTTTTGCAAATATTTGATGGCAATATAGAGTATGCTGTAAAACTTAAGTTTATTGATGTTTGTTTGGCTCTGCTCTATGCAGTACATGATCAGCGTTGACGCCAGATGGCTTAAATTGATGGTAACATTGGTATAAATTATTTCCATATATTGATTACGGGAGCATTGAGCATTTTTGATAAAATACGAGCCCAGTAAACGTTGCTTTGAGTTTCTAGCGGCGGAACTTAAGGTAAATACATCATCCAACGTCTTAATATCCGGCGCTACCTGATCCATCAGAGTATGGGTGAGCGAGTCCCAGAGACAACAGGGATTAACCGGCCTACCCATGCGAATATCCATGTCAGTATTTTTGAGCAGGATATTGCCCTCTATCAGCAATTCTTCGGTTTCGCGCAAACTTAAATTATCTGAAAACAATTCAACACTTTTAAACAATAAATTTTCAGAAGCACGAATCGGATAGAAAGTAATATTGGCGGGAATGATGACTGTCGGTTTCATCGCCACTACCAGCAACTGGTCAATACTATCCATTTGCAGCAATTCTTTCCAGCGCTGTAATTGGGCTAAATTTTTCGACTTGTGGGCATATCGGATAGCAGCTTTAAAAGTTTCCACACCTTGACCCAGAACGGCAGGGCCAGTGTGTTGTTTGCGCCTGTTTCCAGTAATGCGCGAAAATATGCTGTAATTTCCTTCCTTGTCGATAACCCGCCGATCTTTTACCATACCGCCTTCAGGAAAAATAATGACTTTGCGTCCGCGCAAAATCTGCCCGGTCAGTAAAGCAAAAAGGCGATCATGATCGTGTGGAAAAACACCCACTTGTTTAAGGTACCTCGACAATAGGGTATCCTCATCGAAGAACTCCCCGGAAGCAATCGAGCAACTGTAAGCTCCCGTTTTCTCATATATAAGGAACTGCGGAATAAATGTTTCAAAACGAGAAAAATGATCGAATAAAAAGATATCGCCCTGCAAGGTTTGCGGATCGGCATAGAGTTCAATATTGACGCTCAATATGTTTTTGACCGCATTAAATAACTTAATTGATCTGTTGTAGAGCGTCGTATCGATATCGAGCCAGTCATCGGGATAAGGTATCTTTGCCATGTCAGCCTACTCGTCTGATAAATAGAAGACAAGTAGTTGGGCAAGTTCCCAGCTTTACCGATCTCCCACTATTTCGATAGTACTAAGGTGTAAATCAAAGTTCAATAGCATTTGCTCTTTGTGCAGATAAATAAGCACCCGACTTCG
>JAQTLI010000514.1 GCA_028714995.1 Methylobacter sp.
GTCCGATTGGTTAATCTGTCGCTTTCCTGATGATAGCTCCAGTTATTATCCGCCAAGGCGTTAAGGGAACATGAAATCAAGAACGCCAAAATGAATCGTTTAATGATTTTGCCGGAAAAACTGCTGGATTTCATTTTGATGCCCTGGAAAATTCAGATATTTTTAATCGAAAATAACAAGTATTTAGCTTTCTTAAAACATGATATTTCATACTAACCGCCTTCGATAGATGCATTATTAAACCATGCTTTAAAAGTTCAACTGAAAAATAAGAAATAATCCGCGATATTTTATGGCATAAGGCCGGCCAGCCGCTCATCTGGCTTTTCTATGGCTACATCTGGTTTTGGGACGCAACAGTAAACCGGAATCGACAGGACAACTTGAAAATCCATCCAGAGGGAGGCTGGGAAACAGCTAATTACTGCTGTGCATGGGCATAGAAACCATCATTAAGGCTTATCGGGATCATCAACAGCAGCCGTGCCACCGACTAATTCTCCACTTGGCTTGACTCGCTTCTGTTTTGCCGGCGTCTGAAGAGACAATATTTTTATCATCCCATAGCGCTCCAAAAACATAACAACCAATTACGCCGCCAGCCAAAAAAAGCCGAACTCACGATAGTTTCTTTTAATCGGGTGTCACTGCCGTGGAACAATAAATAAGTGATGCAAAAAGCGCTAAACACCAGCTTCAACATTACTTCCGCATCGTCTCTTGTTATGCCTTGTGGGTAGATCACACGGGCAATGGCTTTATTTGATACGCCTTTGAGTTGTTTGCCCTATGAATCAATTACCACATGCCCCCTGCCTATCATCCGATAACCGGCAGATAGGTACGCATCCAGGTTGATTGTGGAAGGATCTCAATCGCAGACGCCTTCAAACATCTTAATCAACTCAAGTGCTTTACTGAAATCTCTTTCCCTATTTGTCTCTCAAAAGCCATAAATAACTTGAAAAATATACGTATAGCTTTCTTATTATCATGCCTATTTCTTCATTGCCCAAACATTGTTTAGCGTGGCATTGCGCTGCCGAAATCGTCTGGAATCATCCTGCTCCCAGCCATCGATACTCGCACGAATGTCGGCGCTTACGTTACCGGCAAGGTAATAGCTATGCTCCACAATCCCGTGCACAATGGGTGTGCAATCGACCTGATGAATTTTGTTATGCAGTAGTGCGGGGTGAGCCGCCCCGGTACCACCCAGCCGTTCCGGGTTGCCCTTGGTGTAATCCGAAATTGTCATCGCCTTGTCCTCACGATTGTGATAAATCGTGACATGACGCGCTATTTGGTCGACTCTTGCCAGTGGTTGACCCGGCTCAAGAGCGGTATCGTCAACATCTGGCGCACACAAAAAGATATGCTCGAAAATACGCGGCAAGGTGTTACCCGGCGTGAAATCATATATCCGCGCGAGCGCACCTTGCAATAAATAGTTACCCATGGAATGGCAGAGCAAGTGAATATCCTGACCGCATAGCTCCTTGCCCCCTTTTTTGGCACGGTCGCGCAATTCCGCGAGAAAATCCCTCGCCTTAAGAAAAGCGCGCCCTACTGCCGCGCCGGAACCTTTTGCCTCGGAACGGTCTGATTTATACGAAACCCACGGCAGAGCCAGTCCGTCCGAAGGCCAGGTGAACAATACAACCAATACCTTTTGCAGCGGATCTCGAGTCTGGGCATTACCCAGCATGAGTTGCAAGGCTAAAGCCGACCCTACAGCGGAGTACCAGGAAACATTAAAGCCGTGTATATAAACCAATACATCACTACTATCTTCCATATCCGACATTACATCAGCGAACATCGCCTTCGAACCTAGCTTCGCTCTCTTTTGCGCCACGTCGGCAATGTGCGGCTTAATGGTTTCTTCGTATACCTCGATATGCGCAGTCTTCGCGCAACCTGTCAAATACTCACCGAGATTTTCACCATTACCCACACCGCAATCTTCCATCCCCCAATTTAGCCACTTGGCAACTTGGTTATCATCTGCGGTCACCGTCACCACGCCAAAGCGAAGATTTTCCATCCCGTCGTCACTAAATTTCGCACCATACGAGCCTGGATGCTGTTGATCCTTACCTTCGTGATTCCGGTTAGTTGCATAGTAGAGCTTATATTCAGCCATATTTCCCCCTTCATTTTCCTTGAAAAAATGATAGTTTTTGCGTGACAGTAGCGGCATCCTTTGGAAAATACGTTGTACAAACAAAACTGTAAATACGCGATTTTACTTAAAAGCCCGGTAAATCCAGCGCCCTTTACACACACCAAAACGCTAAAATCCCTTAAAAACGAAATATTCCAGCAATGTAACTCCTCCCCAACCGCCAAATGGCAGCAGCGCCTGAACTGCGGGCTCCTGGGAAAGCAGCAGGAAAGCACCCTTGTTGATCTTCTGGATTTGATTCAACACAATCGATACCTGTTTTTCTAACATGCGCGCTGCTTCTTCCGGTCATGAACTTAGTTCGATCAATAGGTCGTTGATCTGTCCGTAGATGATTTTCCGTATATGTTCGGCCGCTCGTCTCAGATAAAGGGAGCAACCCAGAGTAAGGCTTCCGCTCAACAGGAAAATATCAAGCCCGGCCAGTCACCTGAAGCTGAGGCGTCATAGAACTCGAAAGGATGACTTTTCAGGTACTCGATCAAATCGTTTTTTCTTGTCGCCGCCCTGAACCAGTTAGGCTTGCTGAAATGGATCAGCCCCTATCTCAGTTGAAGCCGCTTCAGGTTCATCCACCATAGCTTGCAGAGTAGAGATCGGAAGA
>JAQTLI010000515.1 GCA_028714995.1 Methylobacter sp.
ATTTGGCGCTTAAATGTTTGCCTTATGCCGGCGTTTATTTGGCAGGAGGCATCGGAGCAAAAATCTTACCTGTCTTGCAAGACGGTGAGTTTATGCGTGGCTTCTTGTCCAAAGGACGTTCCCAATCCGTTTTGCAGAAAATATCAGTTAAGGTATGCACAAACCCCGAGGTTGCCTTGTTTGGCGCGCTAAGTCATGCCATGAAAATGGCTGTACAGGATGGTTAATATAATGAAAATTGGTGTTCCCAAGGAAATAAAAGTTAAGGAAGGTAGGGTCGCAATTACACCAGATGGCGCTCGCTATTTAATTCAAAAAGGGCATCAGGTTTATGTTGAGTTAGACGCCGGATCAGAGTCGGGTTTTACCAATGAACAGTATGAAGATGCGGGAGTGCAGATAGTTTCTGCCGCCGCTGCTTGGGCTGTTGACCTGGTAGTCAAAGTAAAAGAACCCTTGGAATCCGAATACAAATATCTGGATGGGCAAATTGTTTTTACTTATTTTCATCTGGCTGGTATGACCTCGAGCTTGACGCAGGAGCTGTTAAAAAAAGGCATAACAGCGATTGCCTACGAAACGCTTGAAGATGAACATGGACGATTGCCTTTGCTTGCTCCGATGAGTGCAGTTGCCGGTAACATGGCGACACTGATGGGTTGCTATTATCTCGCCAAATTCAATCAGGGGAAGGGGGTTCAGCTGGGCAAGGTATTAGGCAGGCGACATGGCAAAATCGTAATCATTGGCGATGGCGTGGTGGGACAGCATGCCGCTCAGGTAGCCTGCGGCATGGGAGCTTATGTGTTTGTTGGGGGTATTGATTCGGCGACAATGCAGAAAATAAAAACCGGGCTATTGCCGGATGCGGAGTTTTTTTTATCAAGTCCTGAAACTATCAGTGAGCATATAAAGGATGCTGACGTGGTCGTGGGAGCAGTGTTGATTCATGGCGCCAAAGCACCCAAAATAATCACCGAAGACATGATAAAATCAATGGCGGAAGGGTCAGTTGTTGTTGATGTCAGCATTGATCAGGGCGGCTGTATAGAGACATCAAGACCAACTACACATTCGGATCCCGTCTTCATAAAGCATGGCGTCATACATTATTGCGTAGCCAATATGCCTGGCGCTTATCCAAGAACGTCAACTATCGCCTTGGCCGATGCGACATTGCCTTATATTCTCAAAATTGCAGATGCAGGGAAAGAATTTTTGCTGGCAGATGAATCATTGATAAAAGCAGTTAATATCTGTGACGGTAAAATTACCTGTAAAGCCGTAGCTGAAGGACTGGGAATGCTGAATAACTACCAGTCGATAGATAAGTTTTAAATGGTTTTACAGTCTTGCACTAATGTATGATTAACATAAAAGCCGATGTAGCTCAGTTGGTAGAGCAACTGATTCGTAATCAGTAGGTCGTGGGTTCGACTCCCATCATTGGCTCCATATTTATCAAATGGTTAGGTATTATTGTCTGGTTCTTTTCATTGTTTTAAAGTCAAAAATACATATTTAGTCTAGGTTACAGCATGTACTGTAAATTATTTATCGGACAAAATCACCGGCAATCTGCCGATCACCTATAAAAAATACGCATAAAAAACTGCCCGAAGGCAGTTTGGTGAAAGATAAGCTATAAAACCTTATTTGTAGTGGAAACCATATGGGTTCGGTTCAATAGGCTGTATTGGTTGATAAGAAGGGGCTGAAGAACCACCTCCATATGTCGGCGCTCGATGTTTTTTAGCTCCGCTATATAGGTTGTAATTTTTTTGTATTGAATAAGGGTTCAATGTCATGCCGGCTGGACTTCTTAACATGTGCGGTGCAACATAGGTTTTGTTGCTTTTGGTGTGGCCGTAAACAGATGTTTTTGCCTGCGCCATAGATGCGCCGACAAGTATGGCTATCAATAATATTTTTTTCATTTCATGCCCCCATTTATTTAGTTGATTTTGGACGCGCTACGATGAAGTACTGCAACAGCAGTTTTATTGTGATGGGTCGCGTCTATGCTGTCAACAAGCAACAAGTCGGAATTAACCGGCTTAATTGTAATAATATAACATCAGACTTTAACGCTATACCTTAGCGTTATCTTAGGGAAAAACCTTGTAGTAACCTTGATTTTTTATAGTGTTGATTAAATCAAGTGTAAAAGTGTGATTACCAAGGAAAACTGACGGACTAATTACCAAGGGACTTTGTCGCTACAGCCTAACAATTGATTGATAAACTTGCAATTAAGTAATCATCGCTATGCGACAGCGAGCGATGATTTCGCTCTTTGCCCCCTTAAGGCGCTGGTGCTCATGTTTTCTCTTACCCAGACATTCCTGACGCCAGCGGGACTGATGTCAACCTGATGCTCTGTTTTCAGTTGGGCCGATACCTGAACCTGGCCTAAGTGCGTATTTTCCAGTGAAAAGGCGATGACGAGATTTTCAACCTCCTTGGCGGTTCTATTCTTATGGTGGATATCAGAGCGATAAGTCCGCTTCAGGGCCTGAGGGCCTTTTTCTTTGAGGAGCCTGCGATTTTTATAGATAGTTTCGCGCGAACAACCACTGATACGTGCGGCCTCGGAGACATTACCTAATTTTTCAGCTAATTCGATAGCATCGATTTTCTTTTGGATTTCCAAGTCAGATATAGAGGGCTTTGTTGGCTCGATGACTTCTGAAACAGCTAAATGACGGCCCGCAAAGTAGGCGCTGAAGCGGCTGCCAGCGTGCATGCGGATTTCTATTTGCTGCTTGGCAATGGAGTGCCTGAGCGGT
>JAQTLI010000516.1 GCA_028714995.1 Methylobacter sp.
ATCTGACCGCGTCTAAAATGAGTCTATGCTGCATCAAGCATTGACTGCCTCAGTTCGACCCAAACCGGACGGTGAGATACAGCTAAATTTATTTTTAAACTGGGATAACGGATGCTAGCTGGCTGCCAAACCAAGAGCGATGCGGCGCGAATTTGGCAGCCCTAGGGAAGCGCTGAACAAATCGCATTCCAAGCACAATTGCCAGGCAAGCTGATTTTTTCAAAAATCACCGCATTGGCAATGCGCAATAAATGGCATTTTTAACCATTTTTCCCGATTTTTCTTCTTAATCTGTCGTTTTCGGGAAACGACAGACGCATTTTGCCCTCAGGCAGCCATCAGCTGCCGCCTGAGCATGTAAAGATTTGCCAGACCAACCAACAAGTTGACCTGTGATGCATTTTTCTCCAGGCCACGATAGCGGGTCTTTTGAAAGCCAAATTGTTGTTTGATTACCCGAAAAACATGCTCCACGCGGGCTCGAACCGAGGACTGTTTCCGGTTGCGCTTTTTCTGGCTGGCAGACAGGTTTTTGCCGGGCTTGCGTTTGTCATTGACATACCAGCGTATGCCCAGATGCCGGGCTCCACGCCTGTATTCATCGCTGGTATAACCGGCGTCCGCAAAGATGACTCGATCATTCTCTCGCAACAGTTTGGGCAATTCAGTAATGTCGGCTACATTGGCTGCCGTTGTCGTCACCGTGTGAACAGCGCCGGAATTCACATCGGCGCCGATGTGGATTTTCATGCCGAAATACCACTGCTGGCCCTTTCGGGTTTGATGCATGTCCGGGTCGCGCGATTTATCCTTGTTTTTGGTCGAACTGGGCGCGTGAATAATCGTGGCATCGATCATCGTGCCTTGAGAGACTAAAAGTCCTTGTTCTTTCAGATAACCATTAATGGCCTCTAACAGCTTTTGGGTCAGTTGATGCTTCTCCAACAAATGACGGAAGTTGAGAATCGTGGTTTCATCCGGCAACGCTTCTGTGACACTACCAAAACCGGCAAAGCGGCGGATACTCTCAATTTCATAGAGGGCATCTTCCATCTGCCGGTCGGAAAAACTGAACCAGTTCTGCATGCAGTGAATGCGCAGCATATTGGCCAGTGGCATCGGCTGGCGACCGCGTCGCCCTGTGGTGGGGTAAGTAGGCTCTATCAAAGCTATTAACTTCGACCAGGGAACTGTTTGCTCCATTTCGTTCAGAAAAACTTCTCTTCTGGTAAGCCGTTTTTTATGGTTATAGTCGAGTTCAGCAAAACTGGTTTGATATGACATAGGGGCATTGGCATTGTTTTGAGTAATGGCAATATTATCCCATACCGGGGGATTTAATCAGCGCTTCCCTTACGGCCCAGTAATTAAACAGCCTAATGATCAAAATTTTGCATATCGATAACCAAGTGACTTAGAAACACTAAGACAGGATCAACAAAAAACGTATTCAACTGACCATTCAATTCACTCATCCGTTGCCTTACACCCAAAACCGGTAACTATGCCCCCAACGGAATGCATACATCTTGTAATTCGATATAAATTATAATAACAATCCCAATTAAGAGAGAAATAACCTGATGGAACCTTTTATCAATATACGCGCACTCATCATCGACATGGATGGCGTTTTATGGCACGGCGACCAGCCAATGCCCGGCTT
This sequence comes from Methylobacter sp., assembly GCA_028714995.1. Classification (GTDB taxonomy): domain Bacteria; phylum Pseudomonadota; class Gammaproteobacteria; order Methylococcales; family Methylomonadaceae; genus Methylobacter_A. The sequence continues at coordinate 1,667 of JAQTLI010000516.1, forward strand.
GACAGACTTCTTTCAAACCATACGCGAGCAACAAATTCCTTTCATCCTGGCGACCAACAACGCCCGGCTAACTCAAGAGCAGTATGTCATCAAACTGGCGCAAATGGGCGTAGAGGTAAGCCGTAATGAGATACTGACCTCCAGCATGGCAACGGCGCTGTACTTGACCGAGCACACCAATCCGGCCGAGAGCCGCGTCTATGTTATCGGCGAAGATGGCGCCAAAGAACCGCTTATTGAACGAGGCTTTACCTTGACCGAACTGTATGAATTGAATGATGACAAAGACAATCCCAACATGGGCGCCGACATTGTTGTCTGCGGCATGGATAGAAACTTATCCTGGGACAAACTGGCAACAGCTACCCTGAATATTCGCGCCGGAGCCCAATTTATCGGCACTAATGCCGACACCACGCTACCGACAGAACGAGGACTCACCCACGGCAATGGCGCAATTCTGGCCGCATTACAGGCAGCCACCGGCGTAACGCCTATCATCATCGGCAAACCAGAACCTATCATCTATCAGCAAGCGCTAGCGTTGCTGGGCGTCGATCCGGGTCAAACAGTGGCTATCGGCGATCGATTGGAGACTGATATTCTTGGCGCAGTTCGCACCGGGATACGCAGCCTTATGGTTTTATCGGGCGTGTCCACCGAAGACGATTTTAAAACAACAGACTATCGACCAACCTGGGTTATGCCGGACATCCGCGCAGTGACGCAAGCATTAAAAAACTGACAGCTACGCATTAAAGCTAATAGATCAGACTCACTGCCCGCGCTATCATTAAAAAACCTGCACTCATCGGAGCCGCTACAATGAAAAAATTCATCAATAGCATTGATAACCTGCTTGACGAAAGCCTGAGCGGCTTTGCCAAAGCCCATGCAGATATAATTCAACTCAACACCCAGCCGCACTTTGTCAGGCGCAATAAACCCACCGCACCCGGCAAAGTTGCACTGATTTCAGGCGGCGGCTCAGGCCATGAACCTTTGCACAGCGGCTTTGTCGGCTCAGGCATGCTGGATGCCGCCTGTCCGGGCCAAGTATTCACCTCCCCTACTCCCGATCAAATGCTGGCTGCGGCGCAAGCCGTGGAAAAT
>JAQTLI010000517.1 GCA_028714995.1 Methylobacter sp.
GCTTTGGCTTATGTGGGTAGGGTGTTAGGATTAAAAACCATCGGGCTTGTTCGTGGCGAACAACCGGAAGTCTTAACCCCTACTTTACAGGACGTGAAACTGTGGGGCATGGAGCTGAAATTTGTATCCCATTCTGATTACAGGCTGCTCAGGCAATACAGAAACTGGCAAGACTTACCCGGCTTAAAACACGGCCAATACTGGTTGCCGGAAGGCGGGGCGCAGGCACTGGCGTTAAAAGGTGTAGCGGAACTGATCAGCGAGATAGAAATTCCTTATGACATCCTCTGTGTTCCCTGTGGAACCGGGACGACCTTGGCAGGTATTATTGAGGCAGCTCCAGAACAGGTGTCAGTGCTTGGGTTTGCGGCGTTAAAAAATGCAGGTTTTTTAATGGCGGAGGTTGAAGCCATGTTGTCACGGCCCCGTTATAACTGGCGGATAAATCTGGATTATCATTTCGGCGGTTTTGCCAAAACCAATGCCGAATTAAACGCATTTATTGAAGATTTTGAACTAAAAACTTCAACCCCTCTTGAGCCGATTTATACCGGAAAAATGATGTATGCCATCTACGATTTAATCAAAAAATACTACTTCAAGCCCGGTCAGCGTATTATTGCGGTGCATACCGGAGGCTTGCAGGGGAAAAGAGGGTTTAGCTGATGAAATCACACAAAAATAATAAATAATACAAACTGATTTTGAATTTGAGTACAACATGGACATAAACGAAACAGAAGACCTAATTGATCTTAAAAAACCGGAACTTTATATTAACCGTGAACTGAGTCTGTTGGAGTTCAACAAGCGGGTTCTGGCGCAGGCGAAAGATGAAAAAGTGCCGCTGCTTGAGCGGCTTAATTATTTGTGCATCTCCTGTTCCAATCTTGACGAGTTTTTCGAGGTTCGCGTAGCCAGCGTTATACAGATGGCTGCCATCGATCCAAAAGCAGTGGGACAGGATGGCTTAACGCCTAATGAGCAACTGGAGTTGATTGCTGTTCATGCTCACCAACTGGTTGATGAGCAATATAAGGTTCTTAACGAGATTCTGATTCCAAAACTGGCCAAGGAAAATATTCACTTTATTCGCCGTAGGGATTGGACCGAAGCGCAGCACAAATGGCTGGAAGCCTATTTTAATAACGAATTATTACCAATTTTAACGCCTGTTGGACTGGATTCGGCGCATCCTTTTCCGCGCATACTCAACAAGAGTTTGAATTTTATTATTTCCTTGACCGGGAAGGATGCTTTCGGCAGGAATAGCGGTCGGGCAATCTTGCAAGCGCCCAGAGCGCTGCCACGCATCATTCAATTACCTGCCGAGGAAACGGGTAGCGGAGCGACGGATTTTGTATTTTTATCATCGATTATTCATGCTTTTGTAGATCAGTTATTTACTGGTATGAATGTCAAAGGCTGCTATCAATTCAGGGTCACCAGAAACAGTGATTTTTTTGTTGATGATGATGCCATTGACGATTTATTACTTGCCGTGGAAGGTGAGCTGGCCATGCGCAATTATGGTGATGAAGTTCGTCTGGAGATTGACGCCAAATGCCCGGATGAGACAGTAACATTTTTGCTGGATCGTTTTGAAATGAATCGTGATCGTTTGTTTTTGGTTGATGGGCCGGTCAATCTAAACAGGATTCAGGAAATTAACGATTTAGTCGGCCGGCCTGATCTTAAATTTACCCCTTTCAAACCCGCTGTTCCGCCGCAATTGGAGCGTAGCAAAGATATATTTGCCGCTATTAAACGCCATGATATTTTGCTGCATCATCCATTTGAGTATTTTTCACCGGTTGTTGAATTTGTTCGTCAGGCGGCTGTTTCCCCTGAGGTGCTGGCCATTAAACAGACTTTGTACCGTACCGGAGCAGATTCGCCTATCGTAATTGCGTTAATCAAGGCGGCAAGAACCGGCAAGGTGGTGACGGTGGTTATCGAATTGAGGGCGCGCTTTGATGAAAAAGCCAATATCGATTTAGCCGCTAAATTACAGGAAGCCGCTGTCCATGTGGTTTATGGCGTGGTGGGCTATAAAACCCATGCCAAGATGTGTCTGGTGTTAAGAAGGGAAGGCAAGGAATTACGCAATTATGTACATCTGGGTACTGGAAACTATCATCCAAAAACAGCGCAGATTTACACGGATTATGGCTTATTTTCCTGTGATAAAGAATTAGGTGAAGATGTCAGGCGTGTATTCGCTCAACTTACCAGTTTGGGAAAAGTGACCAAGCTGAATAAGTTATTGCAATCGCCGTTTACCTTACATAGCGGACTGATGGATAAGATTGAAAGGGAAATACTTCACGCCAAAAATGGAAAGCAAGCAAAAATAATTATTCAAGTGAATGCAATTGTTGAAGAGCAATCTATTCAGGCTCTTTACCGTGCGTCACAGGCTGGGGTTAAGGTTAAATTAATTGTCAGGGGCGTATGTTGTTTAAGGCCGGGTATTCCGGGGATATCTGAAAATATAGAAGTGCGGTCAATTATTGGACGATTTCTGGAGCATGCGCGGATTTATGCTTTTAAAAATGACGGAAATCAGGAAGTCTATGCGTCCAGCGCGGATTTAATGAATCGTAATATGTTCCGGCGTGTTGAAATCTGTTTCCCGATTGAAAATAAAAAATTGCAGAACCGTATTTTGCAGGATCTGAATTTGTACTTGAGGGATAACACGCAATCCTGGCTGTTGCAGCCTGATGGCAGTTATCAGCAGTTGCTGAAAGCTAAAGATGAAGAGTCGGTTCAAGCC
>JAQTLI010000518.1 GCA_028714995.1 Methylobacter sp.
GCTTTGACAGCTATTTCGAACGCTTGGTTGTATTGAATACAAAGGAAGCAACAACACCGCTTTTATCAAATTTAATGACCAGATCTTCGGTACTGCCATCACTAAACAGGCTGTAGTAATAATTACCGTAAGTCCATGTCTTCATACCATTTTCTATTCCTGTTCTCCACGGAGTTCCAAAAGTAGTATATATATCATTTTGAGTAGTTTCGCCTATCCGAATAGACGATACCGGACCCGTAGGGAACTCGTGACCGACAGTGGCACAACCTGAAGTCAACAGGAACATCGACACAACCAATCCACCGAGATTTTTCCTCAGAAAATTAGCAACAGCAGCGAAACAATAAGCATTACAATTCATTTATTTGTCATCCATTTTAAAGGCGAAGTATCCTGATATTAAAATTAATATCTGTCAAATTTACTACCAGTAGAATTAATGCGTTTTTTTGATAACCATCGCTCGAGAAACTGATCGGCAGTCAATGGCTTGCTGAAATAATAGCCTTGATAACAATGGCAGCCGCTTTGTTTTAAAAATTCCAATTCTATTTCCGATTCAACACCTTCAGCAACAACACCTAAACCCATGTGTTGAGCTATAGCAATGATCGTGCCCACAAACACAGCATCTTCTTTATCATTGGTTATATCATCTACAAAGGATTTATCGATTTTCAACTGATCTACCGGCAAATGTTTTAGATAACTCAGTGATGAGTAGCCCGTGCCAAAATCATCTATCGAGAAGGTGTAGCCTAGTTTTTTCAATTTTTTGATCTTATCAATGGCAGCATCAACATCATTCATCAACAATCCTTCAGTAAACTCCAGCATAATTCTTGATGGGTGGATCTGATATTGCTTAACCAGCCTCTGGAGTGTATCCATAAAATCACCATGGTAGAACTGTCGCGGACTGACATTAATAGCCAAATGAGACAAATGCGCCTGTTGTTTATCCCATTGTCTAAGCTGAATAAATGCCTGCTCAAGCGCCCATGAACCAACAGCGTGAATCAATCCACATTCTTCCGCAATAGGAATAAATATATCCGGTGAAATAAGCCCTTTTTCGGGATGATTCCAGCGTATAAGAGCCTCGGCCCCCATAAGATTGCCTTGACAATCAACTTGCGGTTGATAATACATAAGCAGATTTTTTTCATGTAGAGCCTGGCGCAGCTCTTTTTCGATCAGCATCCTTTCCATAGCAACTTTCTGCATGCTATGCTGAAAAAACTCCAGTCTGTTACGTCCGCTGGTTTTTGCACGAGACATTGCCGTATCAGCCTGCATTAGTATATCTTCAGGACTGTCAGCGATATCAGAAAACATGGCAATTCCAATACTGGAAGAAATATATAATTCCTGATTGGTTATTGAATACGCTTGGCAAATAGTTTGTTGTAATTTTTCCGCGATATGCCGAGCTTCACTACAAGCCAGCTCTATTTGCTCGCCAAGTTCAGTCAGAACAACAACAAACTCATCACCGCCGACACGAGCGACCGTATCACATTCCCTGACAGCAAACTTTAATCGAAAAGCAACTTCAAGGAGAATCTCATCTCCTCTCGAATGCCCTAGTGCGTCATTGATATTTTTAAAATGATCCAGATCAATGAAAAGAAGTGCACCATTTTTTCCAGTTCTGCTGGTACTCGCCAATTCCTGAGCCAATCGATCATATAATAAATATCGATTAGGTAAGCCCGTTAAGAAATCATAAAAAGCCAGCCGCTTAATTTCTTCCTCATCTTGTTTCAGCTGACTAATATCACTGAAAATAGCCACATAATTACTTATCTCGCCTGTGTCATCATCCCGAATCTCGGTAATGGTTAACAATTCAGGATAAACTTCGCCATTTTTGCGCCGGTTCCAGATTTCGCCATGCCAACAACCATCTGTAATGATTTTTTCCCACATGGACTGATAAAACTTTTTATCATGTCGACCCGAACTGATTATGGAAGGTGTTTTACCTACAACGTCAGCCTTCGTGTATCCAGTAATTCTGGTAAACCCGGCGTTACATGTTTGAATAATGGCATTTTTATCAGTGGTAATAATACCTTCCCGTGAATTCTCAATGATTTTCTTCGTCAAACAGAGGCTTTTTAACGAATTTTTTAATGTTGCTTCTCGTTGCGCCAGCGATTCTTTAAGCTCTTCAACATAGGCACTACGAAATCCTGCCAATATGTCAGTCAGATTAATAATACCAATTAAATTATTATTATGGTCAGTCACACCAAGATGTCGAAAACCGTTTTCTATCATAATATTCTTGGCTCGATAGAGGCTTTCATTCTCATTAACGCTAATCAGGTCCTTGCTTGCATAATCAGCAACAATTGGATTAAATATTAAAGAAGTCAGCGCTTTGACAACGTCCCGCTCAGTCAAAATACCTATAGATCCATCGTAAAATTCGACTCTCAATGCATCTGAATAAGAAGAATGCATGAGCTTGCTCGCTTGCACCATGCTCTGTGTTGAGTGGATAAGCGGAGGAATAGGCCTGATTACACTGCCCGCAGTTTTCAATACAAGGAAAAACTCGACATTATGTTTTTTAATAACATCCGTTTGAGAAATGATGCCCTGCTGTTTACCGTAATCATCAGTTACGACATAATGGCGCACGCCATCCCTTTTGAATTTAAGCGAAATATCCTCTAAGCCCATGTTTTCGTTAACAAAAATAATCGGACTACTCATGCCTTCAGAAATAGTGGCGAAACGAGCATCAGACGATGAGAAGTCAAAA
>JAQTLI010000519.1 GCA_028714995.1 Methylobacter sp.
TTAAAGCGTTGGTGCCACCTTTTTTTCCAATCAAGTCACCTTTAGTGAGAATGAATTTATCACCGTCTTCAACCTGATTCAGTTTTCTTAGCTCGTCTATGATTTCTCGGTTTACTTCAGTATGATCTTGGGATTCATGTGTAAAGTAAACCGGGAAAACGCCGCGGTATAATGTGACCTTGCCTAGCGTTTGTTCCTCACTGCTGAATGCAAAAATGGGAATGCCGGAACTGATTCTTGACATCCATAATGTGGTAACACCCGACTCAGTTATCGCGGCAATGCCTTTTATTTTGGTATGGTTAGCCATATACATGGCAGACATTGCAATGGCTTCATCGACGCGCTCAAACTGAAGGGCGGCACGATGATCAGAGATGCGGACAATAGGCTGTTTTTCAGCCTCCACGCAGATGCGGTGCATGGCTTCAACAGCTTTAACAGGGTATTTCCCGGATGCTGTTTCTGCCGATAACATGATGGCATCGGTGCCGTCAAAAACGGCATTGGCGACATCAAAAACTTCCGCGCGGGTAGGAATCGCATTTTCGATCATTGATTCCATCATTTGTGTGGCGGTAATGGCGACGCGGTTGAGTTCCCGGGTGCGTTTGATGACCTGTTTTTGCACCGCAGGCAAATTGGCATCACCGATTTCAACACCCAGGTCACCACGAGCAATCATGACGGCATCAGATGCCAGGATGATGTCGTCTATAACATCCAGGGCTTCTGCCCGCTCAATTTTAGAAACGATGCCGGCATGACAACCTTCAGCCAATAGTAGGCGGCGTGCTTCATGAAGATCTTCAGCTGTACGCGGAAAAGACACGGCAACGTAATCGCAATTAATTTTGGCGATGGTCTTAATGTCTTCCTTGTCTTTGTCGGTTAATGCGGCTGCTGAAAGTCCGCCGCCATGCAGGTTGATGCCTTTGTTATTTGACAGGTCGCCACCAACAATCACTTTGCAGTTAATGCGCATGTTTTCAACATTCACCACATCCAGCACTATGCGACCATCATCCAGTAACAACCGGCTGCCGGGTTTGACTTCATTGGCCAGGGGGTCATAGGTAATGCCGACCTGAGTGTTATCTCCTGCATTGATATCAAGATTGATGTCCAGAGCAAAGTCCTGGCCTTCATTCAGAAATACCTTGGTATCTTTAAAGCGGGCGATACGAATTTTAGGGCCTTGCAGATCAGCAAGAATGCCCACGCGTCTCCCCAGTTTACGGCTGAGTTCGCGTATGGCATCGGCTCTGTCTAAGTGGTCTTGAGCAGAGCCATGCGAGAAATTCAGGCGAACAACGTCAACACCTGCCTTACATAAGGCTTCAAGTACGCCTGGCTTGTCTGTAGCGGGTCCCAGGGTGGCTAGGATTTTGGTTCTTCTCAACATTATGTGTTTAGTCGCTTATTTTGCGTTAAATAAAGCAATGGTGGTATCCAGCATGCGGTTTGAAAAACCCCATTCGTTGTCATACCAGGACAGGACTTTAACGAAGTTGCCATTCATTACCTTGGTCAACGATGATTCGTAAATCGAAGAGGCTGGATTGTGATTAAAGTCAATTGAAACCAGTGGCTTAGTATTGATATCCAGTACGCCTTTTAATGAACCTTCGGAGGCTGTTTTCAGAATTTGGTCGATTTCTTCTTTGCTGGTGTTTCTGGATGCCTGAAAGGTCAAGTCAACCACTGAAACGTTAATGGTCGGCACACGCATTGCGAAACCATCCATTTTCCCAACCAGTTCAGGCAATACCAAACCTACCGCTGCCGCTGCACCGGTTTTTGTAGGAATCATGGATTGCGTTGCGGAGCGGGCCCGGCGTAAGTCACTGTGATAGACGTCAGTCAGAACCTGGTCATTGGTGTACGAATGAATGGTGGTCATTAAGCCATGATCAATGCCAATGGTATCGCATAAAGGCTTAACGAGCGGCGCCAAACAGTTGGTCGTGCATGATGCGTTGGAAATAACGGTATCTGAAGCTTTCAGAATATGGTGGTTTACGCCATAAACTATGGTTGCATCAACATCGTTGCCGCCGGGCGCGGAAATGATGACTTTTTGGGCGCCTGCAGTAATATGAGCAGAAGCTTTTGCTTTGCTGGTGAATAAACCGGTACATTCGTGAACAACATCAACACCCAGTTCGTCCCATGGCAGTTTTGACGGGTCCCTTTCAGAGAAAACCCTGATTTTATCGCCATTGATAAGAATGTAGTCACCATCAACGCTGACTTCATAAGGGAATTTTCCATGCACTGAGTCATATTGAGTTAGATGTGCATTAGTCACGCTATCGCCTAAATCATTAATTGCAACAATTTGAATTTCATGGGTACGGCCTGATTCGTACAAAGCACGTACGATATTGCGTCCAATGCGACCATAACCGTTGATTGCAACTTTAACTAGCATAGAGATTCTCCAGAGTGGGGATGTGAAAACTTAATGAAAACGATAGGCCAATGCTTCCGTGTGTAGTGCAACTATAGCAAAATCAAGGGTGATTAGTCCATTGATGTGGGAAACGGCCGCTGTAGGAATAGGTTTGTTGCCATGCATTGCAAGATTAAATTGCCGAAGGTAGGACTTAAAAATCAAATTTATTTTCTATTCTTTGTTTGTGGTTTAGGTGATGAATAGTTTGAAGTTGCTCTAGGCTATCGATACGGAATACAGAAAGAGGCGGGCCTTTATCCATAATATAGATCGGGTAATTAAGCTTACTTTGTCTGAATTGGAGTATGTAAGGGG
>JAQTLI010000520.1 GCA_028714995.1 Methylobacter sp.
CATTTTTTGAAGCTGCTGTCGCATCTGGTCAAAAATAACATGCTGTGCCCCAGCCCCCAAAGTGACCGGCAGGCAAACTCATTACGCGAGCTTAATAACAAGCCTGCTGCGGTATTCAGGCGTTTATCCGGCGCAGCAACAACATCCCCATCTACTTTACATTGTCAGGAAATCGGCTTGCAGTTGGCAAGTCTGCATCGTTGCACGCAAGGCTATGTTTTTCCGATAAAAAACGGCAATGATTTAAGCTGGTGCAAAACGGTGTTGAACAGAATCGGCGCTCATTTGTCGGCAACTGATCGTGTCCTGATTAACGATGAGCTGGCTTTTCAGGCTGAAAACAGCCCGGTTTATCTGCCTCGTGGCGTCATTCACGGAGACCTGTTCAGGGATAATGCCTTGTTTGTTGACGGCCAGTTCAGCGGACTGCTGGATTTTTACAGTGCCTGCACCGACACCCTGTTGCTGGATGTTGCGATAGCGGCTAACGACTGGTGCTGCGATAACGGCAAGGTGAATGACGAAAAATTCATAGCTTTGCTGGCTGCTTATGAAAGCCTGAGGCCGCTGGAGCCGGTGGAAAAACAACTCTGGCCGACCATGCTCAGGGCGGCGGCGTTACGCTTCTGGTTGTCGCGACTGGAGCATCAGTGCTATCCCCGCCCTGGTGAGATAACCCAACAAAAAGACCCGCTGATTTTTCGTTATATACTCCAGCAGCACCGGCAACAGAATTCTTCACCAATCAGTGCAACTATTTTTTAACTTCAGGAGATCAGCATGATTAAAATTTTTCACCTCACCTTTATTTTATTGTCCATTTCCAGTTTTGTCGGCAGGGTCTTTCTGGAGGAAAGTCATCGGGAGTTCTTTGACAAGAAATGGGTCAAAATCGGGCCGCATATCATCAATACGTTATTGCTGCTCACTGGCTTTACCCTGGTTTTTCAAGGGCAATGGCTGGCAGGTGAGTACGGCTGGATTGTCGCGAAGCTAATAGCGTTGCTGGGCTATGTCGGCTTGGGCATTGTTACTGTCAAAAGTCAGGGCACCTTGCGTTGGCAAGCATTTGCCGGTGCGATGGCTTGCTTTTTTTATATCGTCATTGTTGCCGTCAGCAAGAATGCATTGTTCTTTTTATAGCTGAATAGATAGCAGTTACAAGCAAAATTCAATTTTACTGATCTGTTGATCCAGCCAAAATAAAACATCTTTGCCCCTGCGTAATTGGCTTTCGTCAAACTCAGGGGCTCGCTGATTAGTCACTACATTCCAGCGGGACAGCAGGTTTTTTAATTGTCCCCGTTCACTCGCTGTAAAGTGGTGTTTCTGTATGAGTTGCTCAAAGAGTTCCGGTGCCTGCGTGCTGACCGATCCCGCCATACGGCATAATTCTGTCAGTATTGGTTCAATTGTCGTGACATGCGCTGCTATTAATGAGGAAACCTGTTTGGGCTGGATGTTTTCTACAGGTGACAGTCGATTATCTGAAATAACCTTTAAGCATTGGATCAGCTCACCGGAAGTAAATCGCACCGCTGTTTCATAAAATGCAGAGGCTTCCATATCGCAAAGATGCAGCCGGTCATAGTTAAGTTGTGGCCTTGATGCCGTTTGAACGTGGGCTGTGGGGCACGGCGGGGTAAAAACCAGCGGAGGGTAATAGTTTTTTGGGCTGTCAAGATCGGTGATTTTATCGATCAAAAATAGACTGCCCACGGCATGGTCCTTATGTCCGGCAATGCCGATATTAAGCAGCACCGGATGCTCAATTGAAGCAAACAGCGCTTGCGTGTAGGCCACGCCGGCAGCCATAGCATTTTTCCCCAGACCGGTTACCGTCAGGCATATGTCGTGATTGAAATAAACTGCAAACGGTTGGACAGTCGTATCTTTCTTTAAACTAAAATGCTCGACCAGGGGCTTGGCCTCACAGGGCAGTGCGGTGTAAATGAAAATTTTGTGCGGGTTTTGTGGATTCATAGAGTGGGAGTGTTGCTTAGGTTTAAGCTGGGCAATCAACGATTTTTGTAAGCCAATATTTTTATTCTGTGGGCGAGTAGTGTTTTGATTAATCAGAAGTAATGGCGTGTTGAAAATATAATAACCACTGATGCCCCTTGAGCGGCCAGCAAAAGGTTTCCGTTCGGGAAAGGTGTGTTATTTTCTGGGTGATTAAGGCAGTCAAAAAACTGAACTAAAGGAGCTGGTATGGATTAACACAGTGTCCATGATTTACCGGCTGCAAGGGAAATGGTTTTGTTCAAGCGATTGGCCTTTGGTAAAAGCCTATAAAATTAATAGGCTTATTTTTCTGCTTGGATAACATGAAACGCGTCAGCGTAAATATCGTTCATAGATGCGCCGTTTAGATAGGCCATTCTTTTGGTTTGAGTGACCATATCAGGGTGTCCGCAGATAAATACGCGCCAACCTTTTAAATCTTTAAGCGAAGCCAATGCGACTTCGTTGACACGTCCGTGGGTAAAACCTTCAGGAACATGTTTGCCCGATATGCATGGGATGTAGTGGAAATTTTGATGCTGTTTGCTAAGTTGGTGCATCTCGTCAATCCGATAAAGATCTTCAACTTCACGACTGCCATGAAATAGATAAATGGGACCGGAATGACCATGCGCAAGTGCGTCCGTCAGAATGCCCGCCAGTGGTGCCAAGCCTGTCCCCGTTCCTACCAGAAGTATGCCTTGTTCGCTTCTTTCGGGCAGGTAAAAACAATGTCCGCGCGGTTCGGATACGGCAATGGAATCCCC
>JAQTLI010000521.1 GCA_028714995.1 Methylobacter sp.
TGATAACGATTCCGCAGGTTGTAAGGCTTGCAGCTTGGCGGCAATGTGTCCGGCCTCGTTACCGACGGGGATGATAATGCTTAGTAGTTTCATGATCAACTTGCCTATAAAGCACCACCGCAACTGGTGCCCTGCCCTGCCGCACAACCATAGCAATGCGCTGCCGTAGCAATCGCAGCACCGCTCAAGGCTTGAAGCGTTAACTCGGCGACATGCACATGCGGCCTGGCCATCGCACCCAGCGGCATGGATAGCATCTGGTTGAAGTCGCAATCATAAACAAAACCCTGCCAATCGATGCTCAACGTATTCAGACACATCAGCTGGGCGAGATTGTCCTCGCGAAAACTGCTGCGTAATAAGTTTAGATACGCGTCAAAACGACCCTGACTAACCAGCATACTGCCGAAACGCTTGATCGGCATATTGACGATAGCGTAGAGCTGATTAAAGACGATGCCGTAATGCTGCAGCAAATGCTGTTTGTAGGCCTGTTCAAGGCTTTGTTGATCTGGCGGCAATACCGCATCTTGTGGGTTGTAAACCAGATTAAGCTGTAACGGACTGCCTTGCTGACCATAACCCAACCGGTTCAGGCGTTGCAAAGCGGTCAGGCTGTTCTTAAATACGCCTTTACCGCGTTGTTTATCGACATTTTCTTCCAGATAACAGGGCAGAGAGGCGGTGATTTCCACCTGCTGGTCGGCCAGAAATTCTGCCAAGCCAACATAACGCTGATCTTCCAATATGGTCAGATTGCAGCGATCGATGACTTTGATCCCCCGATCACGCGCCGTCGTCACCAGATAGCGAAAATGCGGGTGCATTTCCGGAGCGCCACCGGTTAAGTCCAGGCTATGAATATTGGCCGCCTGAGCCAATGTCAACACCTGCTCCACGGTTTTCATACTCATCATCTCGGTGCGCTTAGGCCCGGCGTTGACATGACAATGTACGCAGCTCAAATTACATAGATAGCCAAGATTGACTTGCAGAATTTCCAGTGGTTTGCGAAAAATGGCCGGAAAGTCGCTGTCGGCCAGTAATGGTTGGGTGTCGTGCATTATTAATCCTTGGAAAACCAAATGTCGCCGTAAAAGGCGGAAACTTGTCCGTTACTGTTATCAGTATCGGTCATTAGAGCCACTGCATCGATAGTGTGCAAATCTTCACCGAACAGCCTTTGCAAGTCGTCCTTCACATTACGCTTTTCGTTATACCAAGAATTCAGCGAAGTTTCAGGGCCACGCAGTGTTATCATCATCGCATGATCACCAGCAAAGGTATTAACCCAGACGCTGTCTATTGTAGTATTGCTCGCCCAAACATAATTAATCGCCTTGGTTTGCCAAAATGCCAGGCCATCCTTGACCACCACATAAATACGGGCAGCATAATCGTCACCGGTCTTACTTTGTTCATTTAGCCCTTCCAAATGATTGGTAATGTGCCAAGACCAATTCAAAAACGGCGTTTGTTCCAAATCAATGCGCTGCTCTTTAAACAAGCCAGAAGCTGCACTTTGGCTGTCGGCTTTTAACACCATGACGCCATCCAGGGTTTGCAATTGATAACGGGTTTCGCCTTTAAAACTTTTATGATCCCAGCCGTCTAGCCGGTTACGGCTGAATTCGCCCATCATCAGCGTGGACTCAGCAAACAGATTCTGAGTTGAAAAAACATCAATAATGCGATAAACAGTCTTCTTGTTACGATTATCCGCTCACTCATTTGGTATCCATGTCTTGTAACCATGCAGTACTTTGTTGATTGTGAAAGGTTAAGTTAGCAATTGACGGACTGTCGTTGTGATTTAAGGTAGGCATCGATGCTTATACGACCACTGCCGCTCAACACCAGCGAACACAACATCAGTACATACATGAGCGGAAGTTTGTAATTGCCGTAACCCTGATCGGTAATGGTGTAGCCTTTCCACAGCTCGGTAAGGCTGTGCCATTCGGCAGGCCAATGTACGGCGGCAATTGCCACCAGAGTCAATAGCATTAATGCCAAACTGAAGAAACGGGTCGCCAGACCCAAAATCAGTGCTACAGGCGCAATAATCTCCAAGTCGGTAGCTAGTGTCCAGCTGAGGTCGGCTGGCAGCAAGTTGACCGGAAACGGAAACGCCAAATCAGCAAACCAATTGTCGCCGTTAAGCTTTTCCAACCCAGCTTCACCGAATTCATAAGCCAATAGTAACCTCAGCGATAACGGTGCCAAATCTTTCGCATTGCTATCGAACCATCGGGACAGTTCACCAGGAAAAGCGCAGATGCGGCTTATCGCTGAAGAAATTACGCAAGCAGCGCAGTTAGCGTTGAATAAAGAATGATCATTCATAGTGGATGTGCTTTTTTAAATAGTCAAAGGATATTGATACCGATAATTGCGCCCTGGTGATACAAATCGGCCAGAATATTTTTACCAAACAGCATCAGGTTTGATAGTTCTGAAGACTTTAAGCCTTTACCCAACTCTTGCAATACCTGCGTTGCCGTATGCCCGTTTTGTAAGTGCATTAACAGGCTGGAGGTCGCCGAATTGAGGGAGATAAACTGCACCTGGTCGGCGGCATCGCGAAATCCAAGAATGTGCGTAGCTACCGCTGGAGGTTCATCAGGTTGATACGCCCGATTGATTTGCTGCACTGGCCAAACGTAATACAACAGCTTCATGACCGGAGCAAACACCAACACGGCATCCAATATGTGTGTATCAGTCAGTGTTTCAGACACGACAGGTTCTGCCTCTGCAATCG
>JAQTLI010000522.1 GCA_028714995.1 Methylobacter sp.
AAGCGCCGCTTCCTTCTCAATGATCCCGCCCTGCTGGTTCATTTGACTGGGCTTCGTGTGCCGCTTTATCATGTTGATCTTTTCAACGATGGCTTTACCATCGGTTGCGTTGACCTTGATGACCTTACCGACCCGGCCCTTGTCCTTGCCGGCGATCACCTCAACCTGATCATTAATTTTCAGATGTGTTTTTGCTCTCATACCTTCAGCCTCTTAACCACTCAACAGGGTGGACAGAACTCTCTTTGAATATCCAGCTCTTCGTTTCAACCGCAATTACAGAACTTCAGGGGCCAGCGAAATAATCTTCATGTAACCTTTCGGCCGCAATTCCCGCGCAACCGGCCCAAAAATGCGGCTGCCAATCGGTTCCCCTGAATTTGCCAGCAACACTGCGGAATTATCATCAAACCGGACGATCGTATCGTCCGTACGACGGATCTCTTTTACGGTCCTAACCACGACCGCCCTGAGGACATCGCCCTTCTTTACCTTCGCGTTCGGAATTGCCTCTTTGACGGTAACAACAATAACATCACCGACAGAGGCATAACGACGCCTGGTTCCACCCAAGACTCTTATACAAAGAACCTTTTTGGCTCCTGAGTTATCTGCAACATTAAGCACGGTTTCTGTTTGTATCATCTCTTCACCAACCGCAAAAACACTTTACAAGTACCCAGACAAACCGTCTGGAACTTAGTTATCAAAAACCGTAAATTACACGGCCTTCTCGATGACTTCCATAATCCGCCACCGCTTATTCTTGCTCAACGGACGGCACTCTTCAATCAGGACCCTGTCGCCAACGCTACAGCTGTTTTCCGGGTCGTGAACCATGCATTTATCATGCTGACGCATGAACTTCCCATACAGTTTATGGGGAACAAGGCGCTCGGTCTGCACGATAGCACTCTTGTCCATCTTGGTGCTGACAACAAAACCAACCCTTGTCTTCTTATTCGATTTTTCATCAACCATGAATGTATCCTACCAAATAGCGTTATCAAATGACGCAAGCACTAAAAAGAAGCACCAGTAAACTTGGCCAGAAACCCCTGTTACGCAGTATGCGCAGTAAGAGCGGTTTGCATCCGGGCAATTTCTTTACGCAACTGCCGCAGTTTTGCCGTGTTCTCCAAAGGGCGAATGCCGTGCTGGAATTTCAACTTAAAATGCTCTTCCGACAATACCCTCACCTTAACAACAAGCTCTTCTTTTCCGAGCTCACGTATGTCTTTCATCTTCAGAAGGTTTCCCCCACATAAATCACTTTAGTCGGGAAAGGCAGTTTATTGGCGGCCAACTGCAACGCCTCCCGGGCTAAATCATCATCCACCCCGGCCAGTTCATACAGTATGCGTCCTGGTTTTACCTGGGCAACCCAATATTCCGGATTTCCCTTGCCTTTTCCCATCCGAGTTTCAGCAGGCTTCTTGGTGATCGGCTTGTCCGGAAAGATACGAATCCACAGCTGCCCGGTTCTTTTGATCTTTCTATTGATTGCAATACGAGCAGCCTCAATCTGTTGGGCGGTCATCTTACCGCAACCAACCGCCTTAAGGGCATATTCACCAAAAGAGAAACCAGACCCGCGATAGGCTGCGCCAGTCAGTCGCCCCTTAAACATCTTTCTATGTTTTACTTTTTTTGGACTTAACATCTGTATATCCTATCTGTGACTGACTTTTTAAAGCCGTTTCACCCGGCAACGAGTTACTCGGCAATCTGGTCGGCAGCACTCAGAACTTCACCTTTGAAGATCCAAACCTTAACGCCGATTTTGCCATAGGTAGTATTCGCCTCTGCAATACCATAATCCACATCAGCACGAAGAGTATGCAGAGGGACACGGCCCTCGCGCACCCATTCCTGACGAGCAATTTCCGCGCCACCCAACCGGCCTGAACACGCAATTTTAACACCTTTGGCCCCGAACTTCAAGGCCATATTTACTGACTTCTTCATGGCGCGCCGGAAGGCAACACGTCTTTCAAGCTGCAGAGCGATATTCTCGGCAACCAACTGCGCATCGGCTTCAGGACGCCGGACTTCCTGAATATCAAGCACGCACTCCTTGCCCGTCAACTTATCAATCTCAGCTTTCAGGACTTCAATCTCTGTCCCTTTTTTGCCGATAACAATACCAGGCCGGGCAGTAAAAAGCTTAATCCGGAGTTTATCGCCGGTTCGGGCTATCTGAATTTTAGAAATGCCAGCATGATAGAGCCGCTTTTTGAGGAACTTCCGCAGGCTCTGATCCTCAAGAAATTTCTTGGCATAATCCTTGTCAGCGTACCAAATGGAGTCCCAGGTACGTATAATATTCAGTCGTAAACCTATCGGATTAACTTTCTGGCCCAAAACCTTCCTCCATTCTCATTGATATGCAACGCAAAGGACAAACGGATACCGTCATACTTTCGTATCCAATTATTGCTCGTCCAAAACAACGGTGATATGACTCGTTCTCTTCAGAATCCTGTTCGCCCGCCCCTGCGCACGCGGCATGATTCTCTTCAACATGGGCCCGCCGTCTATAAAAATAGACTTCACATACAAGGTATCGACATCAATACTCTCGTTCTGACTGGCATTGGCCACCGCAGACTCAATGACCTTTTTCAGCAGACGGGCGCCTTTTTTCGGCAAGAAACGCAAGGCGTTTATTGCGTGGTCAACACTTTTGCCGCGCACCAAATCCGCAACCAGCCTGGCCTTCTGCGGCGAAATCCTTATATAACGAGCAAGCGCTTTTGCT
>JAQTLI010000523.1 GCA_028714995.1 Methylobacter sp.
TGGCCCCATTTTTTTACTCATGCCCAAGCTGCAAACCATATTGCGGGCAATTTCACTGGCTTTTTCCAGATCATTCTGCGCGCCGCTTGAAATGCCGCCTAGTGCAATCTCTTCGGCCATGCGTCCGCCCATTAAAATGGCTATTTGATCCTTAAGTTCATCTTCGGTAGACAGGAACTTTTCCTCTACGGGTAACTGTAAAGTAAAACCCAGCGCAGCCACACCACGGGGAATAATGGAAACTTTATGCACCGGCTGCCCTGTTGGCACATGTTCAGCGACCATAGCATGCCCTGCCTCGTGGTAAGCAACCCTGCGTTTTTCATCCGGAGTTAAAACCCGGTTCTTCTTTTCCGGCCCGGCCAATATCCGGTCAATAGCCGCCTCAAAGTCTTCCCTTTCGACCTTATCATGGCCTATCCGCGTCGCCATAATCGCCGCTTCATTGGCTATATTGGCAAGATCTGCGCCGACCAGTCCCGGTGTACGTTTTGCGACCACTGTCAAGTCAATATCTTTGGCCAATGTCATCGCTTTGGTGTGCAACTTGAGAATCTCAATGCGGTCTTGCAAATCCGGTTTATCAACGATAATCTGGCGGTCGAAACGTCCGGCACGAAGCAGCGCTTTATCAAGAATCTCGGGGCGATTGGTCGCAGCCATAACCACAACGCCGACCG
The DNA here is from genome assembly GCA_028714995.1 of Methylobacter sp. Classification (GTDB taxonomy): domain Bacteria; phylum Pseudomonadota; class Gammaproteobacteria; order Methylococcales; family Methylomonadaceae; genus Methylobacter_A. Next base: position 681 of record JAQTLI010000523.1, read on the forward strand.
ATGTATCAAAACCGTCCAATTCGGTCAGCAGCTGGTTCAACGTCTGTTCCCGCTCATCATGACCGCCCATTACTACAGGCCCGCCGCGTGAGCGACCAATGGCATCCAGTTCATCAATAAATATGATGCAGGGAGCTTTACTCCGTGCCTGTACAAAAAGTTCCCGAACCCTTGCCGCGCCGACACCGACAAACAGTTCGATGAATTCAGAACCGCTTATATTGAAAAACGGCACCTGCGCTTCCCCTGAAACTGCGCGAGCCAGAAGGGTTTTGCCGGTTCCGGGAGGCCCCACGATCAACACGCCTTTGGGCATGCGTCCGCCTAATTTTTGGATTTTTTCCGGGTTTTTTAAAAAATCTATGGATTCTTTGAGTTCCTGTTTGGCACTGTCGGCACCGGCCACATTGTCAAAGGTAATCTTGGGCTGCGTATCCTGATGGATATGGATCTTGTTGCCTATATTGAGAAAAGACTGCGCCCCGGCTGTCGTCCGGCGCATAATCCAGGACCAGATAAACACGAATATAAGAAGAGGAATGACCCAGTTAAACAGGATATTGGTCAGCCAGTTCTCGCTGCTTCTTACCACAAAATTAACGTTGTGCTGTTCCAACAATTCTACGAGATCGGATTCCAACAAAGGCACCGTCATAAAATGCTTAGGCGGCTCTTTTGGATCTTCAGACTTAATAACTCCGGTGATAAAACGTTCAGTCACTACCGCCTTATCAATTTTTTCTTCTTTTACCAGTTTAAGAAACTGACTGTAAGGTATTTCATCGCGTTGCATTTCACCAACGCTACTAAGCAAATACAGGGTAAAGATTAATAACAGGACAAAATAAAAAGCTCGCCCTTGCCTGAAGCCAGCCGTTTTTTTATCCAGCGGTTTATTAAGCTCAAGCTCGGGTTCCTTTTTGGATAAGGAACCAAACCCTGCCGTCAATAAGTTTTTCAGGTAGGTGTATATTTTGCTGAGCCACATTGTAACGATCCTCATAATGCTATCTTGGGATTCATCCATAACACTTCTACCTTTTAATAGTTACACTGTTTTACCTGAAAGCCATCCCGCTATTGTTCCAGTAGAGAAACTACTTCCTCACAGCTAACAATGTTTTTATTGTTTTCGATAATATGGTTAACCAGCCTGGTAATTGCTGCCCAGTTTTCCTGATCATTTATGAAGTCATACGCTTGGGCAAACAACTCATCCAGTTTTTCTTCCTGCTGTTGCTTGCAGGCAGAAAAACTTTGTAAATATTCTTTGGCCAGCGCAAGATCGGAAGTGCCGCCATAATTTTTTAATGCTTTCAAATTAACTAATTGCTGATTAAATATCTCATCATCACTTTCAGCAATATGTTTAGCTTCAGCCAGTGGCCCAATAAGCAGATTAATGATGTCCGCTTCAAAGGCGATCATATAATCCTTTATCAAATGAACCATTGCGTCATTATGGCCTATGGTCTTATGCACTAAAGCATCAATAGAAGGGGGTAACGATTCAATTAACCGCCCTCCTTCCACTCTTGCAATACAATTGTCATGCGTCGCTTGATAAGCCATTAGATCTTGTTCAGACTTGCCGTTTAAATCCTTAAACATAATTTGAAAAAAAACCGGCGGAAGATTTCTGGCTTTGTTATTTAAATAAATCGCTGTTGCGTGTCCTGCTTCATGAAAAACAATACGTTGCTTATGTTCTATTAGTTTATCCAAACTGGGATTCTCATTTATCTTGTTACGTTTCATATCGACCACCATAGTATTAAATTACCAACAAGTGTGGTTTAAAAATTACTCAATTTCTTGAAACCAGTAAAAGCACTGATTTTTAATCTCCTGTTCGGCTTCAAGCCAGTCATCCATTTCATGACCAGGGGTAAAACCTCTTTTTTCAGCTTTACAATAAGCGCGTTCAGCCACCATTTCGCGAAATTTGTCTGGATCAATGGGAACGGTACGTGAAGGATGTATTGGGTTAAAACCGGATTGCATTTCTCTTCCTCACGAGTTTAAAGAAAACACGTTGTTTATATTCTAGGTACAAAAAGAGAGAGAAACAATGCGT
>JAQTLI010000524.1 GCA_028714995.1 Methylobacter sp.
CTGCTTATAGGGCCAATAGCGCTTCTGCGCCGGAGTTTAACAAAGTCGGCTCAATATTCTAAATAAATTTGCCCAAAGGAGGAATACACGATGGGCGTTAAAATGTTCCTTGTAAACACTGGTTCTATCTCTTTGATGGACCAGAAAAGCTTTAGGACTGCTGCTCTGGCCGCTGGGTTGGAAGCCTGTATGAGCAAACCGATAGGTAGTGTGGGAACTGACATTCCGGGACTTCCGAATGTAAGTCTGGGGCTGTCCTCACCTGATGCTATTCGGGCTGCGCGTCTTGCCCTAATTCAGGACTATATTTCAAAGGGCAACTGGCCTGGTTCCGTTGATGTGCGTGAAGCTCGGCCCACCGCCGATTTCGGCGCTACCAATGATCGCTGGGAAACTGCAGCTCTGGCTGTTGCAGGCAATCCATATACCGTTTTTAACGGTGCTGCTGCTCCCACAATGGCCAGCAACAAACTGGCAGTCTTCTATCGTGTCAGTATTGAGGATGCTCCGCCTCCTGTTGCCAATCTGGTCTTCCGCTCCGGCGGTGCTGCTGGTAACATTATAGGCCAGTTTGATCTTGAGCAGATCCTTAATCGTCAGGATACAGAAGGATACTTCAGCCAGCCTGTTGTTATTGTCCCCAGTGTGGCTTTTGCTGCAACCGTTACTGCTCGTATTGCTACCAATGCTTTTGCACGAATGCAGCTGGGTTGCTTCATCTTTGAACCTGCTGGTCAGACAATCTCCAGCTAAGCTTGAAGTTATTTGGCACGTAAACTAACCCAGATTTAATTGAATACACGGCTTTGGCCGGCGAGCCCCGAATCACCGGCCTCCATTAGGTAGGACTATCTTTACTAACTTCGGAGGGTAAAAAATGGATATTAACTTACAGAAACTTCTCTCAATTGTCTCGGGAAAAGTGGGTTCCTATCGGTATTCTCCCGCTCTTGCCGGCGCCGGCGCTTCAGGTGTAACCCTGACTGCTGGTGCTGGTGCTTGGGGTGCTTATGCTGATCTGGTAGCTGCGGGTGCAATTACCACCCCCTTCTTCGCCACTGGTTTGGCTGTATACACTTCCAACGCTGCTCAGGTGTTTGAGCTTCAGGCGTACAATGCCACTGCCCTGCAGACCATTGGTAACTGGTTGATTGATGTTACCGCTGTCACCCTGAATATTGCGCCTATGCCTATTGGCCCCTTCCCTGTATTCTGTGCCGGTAGTGCTCAGATCCAGGGCCGTGCCGGTGGTGCTGCAGCCAAGACTATAAACGTTGCTCTCCAGTATGCTTTAGGTCTGTAATATGTATGATACGCTGATTCCGTTGCTGGTGCTGGATAAAATACGGCAAGGGTTTGATGGAGCTGCCCTTTATTTGGAGCAGGATCTTCTTAAAGGACCCAGTTGTATTGACGGCTGTGGCAAATGCTGTATGGTAAATGTTCCTCAGATGACTACCATAGAAGCAATTTATGCGGTATCAGTATTGACAGGCCTGGGGCGTCTGGGAGAGACGCTTAGTATCTGCGAGGATTGGTTACTCAATCGTTCAAGCGAAGCGCCCAGTTATGAAGGAATGATGGCTGGGCGCTTCGTCCCGTCTTTTATCCATGCAGAGCATGAGGCATTGTCAAGAAGCAGATGCCCGTTTTTAACTAAAGATTTGAGGTGTTTTATCCATGAAGCCCGGCCGATGGCGTGCCGTGCTTTTGGTGTAACAGTTGCCGAGACAAAAGGTATTTGCCCCCGGCCGTTGGCCAGAGGGGAAACAATGTTCAGCCGGCATATAGTAAACTGTGATAACCTTCAGAAGGACTGGAGGCTATTATGGAAAGCTTGTAAAGAGGCTAAGGCTGGCTGGGTAGTATCAGGGTTTGCTCCGGCCATGATTTTAAGGGCTGGAAATGAACCCCGTTTCCGGGCATTGGCAGACTCAAATCAAATAGCCACAGCAAAAATTATAGGCGGAGACTTAGATACGAACCTTATGTGGCAGTATCAAGCTGACCGGCTGGATGCCGGGGAGTCTCCGGACTTGGTGGTATCTGAACTTAAATTGCAATAAACGATCCGTTTACTCTTGAAGAGAAAGAAAGGAGAGGAAATGTACGGACTTCATATCTTTAAATCATCTTTGGGAATGGCTGACCCGGTTGCCCTGATGGACCAGTTTGTAGCTATACGCTACATGAACTCTACCCTCTATCGTAGGGTAGACTTCCTTGAGGCTTATCCTCCTTTCCAGTGTATTGACATTGGAGCAATGGCAGCGAATGCTGTATCGGCAAAGACCAATATAACCAACTTGGACATGCCGAACGAGGAATTCGCAATCTTCCGCTGGTGGACAGAGGATCCCATTCAGGTCAGGCTGTATCTGCCGAATAGTACAGCCCGGGCAAACCTCAAGAATATGCAGGCTGTTTGGGATTACAAATCCCCTGAACGAGATCCCGGTCTTGTTTCTACTGAAATAGGGGTGTGGCAGGATAATCGTCCGGCAGTAGAGGTAATGAATATCGCAGGTCAGGCAATTTCAGCTGCCCGTATTTATGCGATAGGTTACCGTTTCCATTCTGTGGCTATCTTGCCTTCGGAAAAGACCTGTTTAACCCCGCCGAGTGGCTGGCAAGGGGGAGAATTCATGTTGCTGGATGCCCTGAAAACAAAAGTACAGCCCTCTACTGACATTTGGTGCAGTGGGCGTGCGATTTAAAGGTAAAGGAGATTAGCCATGGGACTTTTTAATGCCAAAG
>JAQTLI010000525.1 GCA_028714995.1 Methylobacter sp.
CGCGTTGCCTGCATTCTGTCTTTTGTTTTACGCATTTTACTCGCAGCAACCATCTCCATTGCGCGAGTGATCTTTTGAGTATTCTTGATACTCCCGATCTTTGTGCGTATTTCTTTGCCAACAGCCATTTGAAGACCCTTTTACCAGCTATGAGTTTTGATGAAAGTCTGAATGGCTTTCAACATACCATTCTTGATTTCATCACTAAAATCGCCAGTTGCATTAATGTCATCCATTAATTGAGAGTGCTCTGACTTCATGTAAGATTGTAAGGCAGCTTCAAAATCAAGTACTTTGTTAACTTCTATGTTATCAAGAAAACCTTCATTGGCAGCAAACAGTGAAACTGCCATTTGTGCGACTGACATTGGTGAATACTGGTTTTGTTTCATCAATTCAGTAACACGTTGACCGCGTTCAATCTGCTTACGTGTGCTTTCATCCAAATCCGAAGCGAACTGAGCGAAAGCCGCTAACTCACGATATTGAGCCAAATCAAGACGTGTACCACCACCCAGTTTCTTGATGATTTTAGTCTGCGCAGCACCACCCACACGAGATACAGATAAACCTGCATTCACCGCTGGACGGATACCCGAGTTAAACAAATCACTTTCCAGGAAGATCTGACCATCGGTAATTGAAATTACGTTGGTCGGTACGAAAGCTGATACGTCGCCACCTTGAGTTTCAATAATTGGCAATGCAGTTAATGAACCTGTTTTACCTTTTACTTTGCCGCCGGTTAATTTCTCAACTTCATCTGCGTTAATCCGTGACGCTCTTTCCAGCAAACGGGAATGCAAATAGAACACGTCTCCTGGGTACGCTTCACGACCTGGAGGACGACGAAGCAACAGAGAAACCTGACGATAAGCCCATGCCTGTTTAGTCAAATCATCATAAATGATCAAGGCATCTTCACCACGGTCTCTGAAGAACTCACCCATCGAGCAACCTGTGTAAGGTGCGATAAACTGTAATGCTGCAGATTCTGAAGCAGATGCCGCGACAATAATAGTGTGCGCCATTGCGCCATGCTCTTCCAGCTTGCGAACCACGTTAGCAATGGATGAACGTTTTTGGCCGATAGCAACATAGATACATTTAATGCCTGTACCTTTTTGATTGATGATGGCATCAATCGCGATTGCTGTTTTACCAGTTTGTCTATCGCCAATGATCAATTCCCGTTGACCGCGACCAACTGGTATCATCGCATCAATTGATTTCAAACCAAGTTGCACGGGTTCATCAACTGATTGTCGTGCAATTACACCCGGTGCAATTTTTTCAATCGGTGATGTTTCGGTTGTTTCAATAGCGCCTTTGCCGTCGATAGGATTGCCCAGCGCATCAACGACACGACCCAGCAATGCTTCGCCAACAGGTACTTCAAGAATTTTTCCGGTACATTTTACGGTATCGCCTTCAGAGATGTGCTGGTATGAACCTAACACCACCGCACCGACAGAATCTCTTTCAAGATTTAACGCCATTCCAAAGGTATTACCTGGGAATTCAAGCATTTCACCCTGCATAGCTTCAGAAAGACCATGTACTCTTACAATACCATCAGTCACACTGACTACGGTACCTTCTGTATGGGCTTCAGCGCTCAGGTCGAAGTTTTCGATCTTCTTTTTAATCAGATCACTTATTTCAGATGGATTTAATTGCATGTTCTGTTTCTCACTCTAGATTTAGAGCCTTTTTGCTAATTGTTGAAGCTGGCCTCTAATAGATCCGTCAATCACTCTGTCGCCTGCACGTACCAGAACGCCACCAATTAATGATTTATCCACGGTCACATTCATATGAACTTTTTTGCTTAACGTCTTTTCCAGTGTTGAAGTAAAGTTTTGCTTCTCTTCTTTAGAGAAAGCATAAGCAGTTGTTACTTCAACATCGACATAACCTTCGCTTTCTGCTTTGTATTCTTCGAATATCTTCGCAATAGCAGAAATCAGGGTAAGCCGATTATTTTGAACAAGCAATTTCAGAAAATTTGCACCTTCTTCGTCAACTTGATCCTGGCAGATATCAAGCATCAATGCTGACAACCTCTCATTACTTACTTTGGGGTTCTCCACTAGGACAGAAATTTCTTTATCACTTAGAACAGCCGACATAAACGCCAAACTCTTAGACCACTTTTCAGTAGAATCCGTTTCTTTGGCCCTTTTAAACACTGCCGACGCGTAAGGCCTTGCCAATGTTGCCAGTTCGCTCATTATGCTTAACCTAGTTGATTAGAGACTTTGCTTACGATGTCTTGGTGCTTGGCTTTATCGATTTCTGCACTCAAAATCTGTTCTGCTGCACGCAATGCCAATGCTGCCACTTCTTTACGCAAACTTTCTATAGCCTGCTGTTTTTCTTGTTCAATTTGCGCCTTTGCTGCGAGAATTAAACGATCACCTTCTTTTTTGGCAGTGTCTTTTGATTCTTCCACAATTTCATTGGCACGTTTTTGTGCTAAATTCACAATCTCTGAAGATTGCTCTTTGGCTTCTTTTAAAACACCTTTGGCTTTTTTCTCAGCCAAATGCATTTCTTCCTGACCTCTTTCAGCCGCAGCCAAACCATCAGAAATTTTCTTTTTACGTTCTTCTAAAGAGTCAAATAAAGGAGGCCAGATGTACTTCATGGTAAACCATACCAGAAGTGCAAATGTAATCATTTGCCCAATCAGAGTAGCATTGATACTCACGATGCGTTCCTCTTGTTGCTATTAAAGTTAGACAGCTT
>JAQTLI010000526.1 GCA_028714995.1 Methylobacter sp.
CCATTCTGTCCGCGCTGAGCCCTGTGCACCGCATGATAACGAAAATCTACTAACGTATTCACATTCTCCGCTGCAATCAGATAAACGCTGCCGCCATCACCGCCATCACCGCCATCGGGACCGCCCAACGGAATGTATTTCTCGCGTCGAAAGCCAATAGCGCCATTACCGCCATCACCTGCTTCCACACGAACTTCTGCCTCGTCAACAAATCTCATAAATCACACGCTACACTTAAAACTCAACCGATAAAAACAAAAAAAGCCCCACCATAAAAGGCGGAGCTTCTTTTAGTAACTTAAAACTGCTGCACTATAGTGCAGCGCAGCTGTAAGTTTTACGCAGCAACAATACTAATAAATTTACGGCTTTTAGGTCCTTTGACCTGAAAAACCACTTTACCAGCAGCTGTCGCAAACAATGTATGATCTTTTCCGCAACCTACATTATCACCAGCGTGAAAATGAGTTCCACGTTGACGAACTATTATATTTCCAGCTATCACACTCTCACCACCGAAACGCTTAACGCCTAATCTTTTAGCATTAGAGTCGCGCCCGTTACGAGTACTACCGCCAGCTTTCTTATGAGCCATCTGTAACTCCTATATCTTAAGCAGAAATGCCAGTAATCTGGATTTCTGTATAGTATTGACGATGCCCCATTTGTTTCATATGGTGCTTACGTCTTCTGAATTTAATAATTTTGACTTTTTTATGTCTACCTTGAGACAAGACAGTCGCTGTAACTTTACCGCCTTCAATAAAAGGCGTGCCAACTTTAACAGCACCACCAGACTGAAACATCAGTACTTTATCGAATTCAATGCTGTCGCCTGTACCAAGCTCAAGCTTTTCTATTTTTAAGTAAGTACCTTCTTCAACGCGGTACTGTTTACCACCTGTTTGAATTACCGCATACATCGGCGCAAGCTCCATCAAGCATTAATCTGAGTAAAGAGAACAGAAAATTATATTTTTAAATTGACATCAAGTCAAGTATAAATGAAACCAACCCTATAAATCTATTACAAAATAGCATAAGAAACTATTGCTACAAAATACATTATTCAATAGCATGGGTGATTAAGGTTCTATTAAGTTATAATAGTGTAACAGCTTTATTTTTCATAAGCTATCATCATGAAAAACAACCTAAACTTGCATACTTAGCACTAAATAATGGCATCGCACTTACAATCCCCCTTAAACGCACCAGCACCAATTGATTTTGATTCCATTAAGAATCTAACTTCCTTTGAGGCAAAGGCTGTCGACCAGCTTATTATCAATGAGTTAACTTCCGATGTTATTCTCATCAATCAAGTAGGTCATTATATAGTCGGCAGCGGCGGCAAGAGATTACGCCCAATGCTGCTATTACTTGCGGCCAAGGCGCTAGGCGGCGCTGATGACAACCATCTGATCCTTGCTGCTGTTATTGAGTTTATTCATACCGCAACACTGCTACATGATGATGTCGTTGACGAATCAGCCCTTAGACGCGGCAAAGAATCCGCCAATGCAGTCTGGGGCAATGCCGCCAGTGTATTAGTAGGTGATTACCTTTATTCCAGCGCTTTTGAAATGATGGTTCGTACCGGCAATATGCGGGTTATGGAAATCCTTTCAAAAACCACAACCGAGATTGCAGAAGGCGAAGTGCTACAGCTTTTAAACTGCAACAATCCAGAAACCACCGAAGCAAAATATCTCGCCGTCATTGCCAGAAAAACAGCCATTTTATTCAGTGCAGCGACAAGATTGAGCGCCGTTATAGCCGGAGCATCTGCTGAAATAGAAGAAGGTCTGGCGCTATACGGACAACATCTTGGCGTTGCTTTTCAATTGATTGACGACGCACTTGATTACAAAGCGACCAAAGAAGAGCTGGGTAAAAACCTCGGCGACGACCTTGCCGAAGGAAAACCGACCTTACCCTTGATTTACGCCATTCAAAACGGCACCGAAAGCGAAGCCAACATCATCATTGACGCCATCAAAAATGGCAATCGTGATGTCTTCAATGAAGTTTACGCTATCGTGCAGCGCACTAATGCCATTGATTACACAGAACAACGCGCAGACGAGGAAGCGCAAAAAGCGATAACCGCGCTCAACGTCCTGCCTGATTCAGAATACAAAGAAGCTTTGACTCTATTGGCTAAATTTTCTGTTCAACGTAATTACTAAGGCAACTGCAGAACATTGAGCGTAGCACTTACGCCCAACCTAATCCTTAAGCAGCTCATTAAAAGCATGCGCTTTTTCAAGCAGTCGGTTATATTTAAGATCAACCTTTTCCATCACTTCAGCCAAAAACCGCGCCACCACGGCATCATCCAGGTTTTCTGAGGCCGACTGCACATATTCCTTCAGCTCACTGACAGCATCGACATCAACGATCTCTTCAAGCAACGAGGCTGCCTCCGTAGCATTCATAACTGAAAAAAGTTCATCTGCCGACAAGTCTTGTTTCAACACCATCTGCAACACATCAACAGCCTGCACTATCTCCTGAGCTTTATCATTGACAGCCTGAAATAATGTTAGATTTTCGGTGAATTCAAGAAACTCGGTCACTGCCTTTTTGAGCTCGTACAATCGAAAGTCGCATTCTACCTTAACTGTTTGTTGCATATTGATATCCAATTCACAAAAATATTTGCCGACTATACTTGAGTTTTAAATTTATCGACCAACCCGGTAGTTCTCACAACTTTTTGCCTGACTGTCGCA
>JAQTLI010000527.1 GCA_028714995.1 Methylobacter sp.
CGCTTCCGTCGTCAAAACTTGCCGCTGTGATATGGCCGTTTTCATCACCCAGCAATTGCTTTATGTTGGCAGCCATCTTGAATTTCAGGCCTTTTTGTTCCAGTTCCGCTTGCAATAGCTTTCCTGCCGGCCTGTCCATTTGCCGGTTAAGCAGGACTTCATTGTTATGGATAACGGTGACATCCATACCTCTTAACATCAGGCCGTTAGCTGCTTCCAATCCCAGCAGACCGCCGCCAAGCACCACGGCTTTTTTATGGCTACGGCTGTAGGCCAGCATTTTGTTGACATCAAAAATGTCACGAAAACTGATCACGCCTTCCAGATCATTGCCCGGAACGGGCGCTATTATGGGTTTGGAACCTGTAGCGATCAGTAAACGGTCATAGCCGGCAATAGTGCCGTCTTGCGCATAGACATCCCTTTTTTTCCGGTCTATGTACACCACGGTTTTCCCTTCACCCGCATGCAACGTTATGCCGTTGTCGATATACCATTGACGATTATTGATGACAATATCCTCTATGGTTTTATCGCCGCACAGCACCGAGGACAGCATGATGCGGTTGTAGTTACCGTAGGGCTCAGCGCCGAACACCGTAATGTCGTATTTGTCGGGCACTGCCGATAACAGTTCCTCAACCGTTCTCATGCCCGCCATGCCATTACCGATAACTACCAAGCGCTGTTTCATAACATATCAGGTATGGTCATAATCCCTTCTGCCACCATGACCGCGTCACCGCCTACCCTGATGGTCAATGTATCTTCACGCTTATGGTCCATTTCCAGATTGAGCACGCTGCGGCGATTGTTTGCATCGCCCCGATCGACCGCAAACGTGTAGGTACCTTTCTGCATGTGCTCGAAAGAGCATAAATAGGCGGCGAAAGCGGGCATAGCGGTTCCAACTGGCGGGTCGTCGTGCAAGCCGATATTTGGCCCGACCAGACGCGCATTAAAATCGGCATCCTGAAAAGGCGTCTTGGCTGAGAACAATAAAATTTCCTGGGCGGCGGTTTGCGGTGCAATCGACTGACTCCAGGCCTGAAAATTGAATCTCGCTTTCCTCACCGTTTCGTAGTTGTAAACCGGCACAATCAGATAAGGGAAACCGCAGGAAACCAGGCGGGTATTGAATTTCTTGTGATCAATCTGCCCCTCGGCGATGGAAAGAAAACTGGCCAGTTCGCCATCGGGCGGGGCGAAGCGATCAACAATAGGAGAAACCTTACCGGTAAACTGGATGAAACCGGGGCTGCCGTTATCATTGGTGATGTTGGCACTGATAGGTCCATCATTTTGCTCAAAAACCACCGGCGTATATTTTCCGCTTAATGCGATATCGCCGCAGGATGCCAGAACAAAAGCGGCCGCGATTACCGGATGCCCGGCAAAATCAATTTCGCCCTTGGGCGTAAATATACGCATCCGTCTTTTTGTAGCATCGGCATCCTGATGAAAAACAAAGACCGTTTCCGTTAAATTCAGTTCCCCGGCCACCAGCTTCATTTGCTGGCTGCTTAAACCATCTGCATAGGGGAAAACCGCAATCTGGGCGCCGTTAAAAATCTGCCGGGTAAAAACGTCAGCAATGTAATAGTTATACTTCATAGATCAACTCCACAATGCTGACTTGAACGCTGCCATTTTCAATTCGAATGGGGTATGCGGGTATTGTTACCGTTTCATCTTCCAGACAAACGCCGGTGTTCAGATTGAAATGTTGTTTGTATAACGGCGAAGCGACCACGGGTTGACCGTTAATATCACCGCACAGTCCGCGTGACAATACATAGGCCTTGCCGAAGGGGTCGTAATTGCCAACAGCATAGACCTTTGCGGCCCGCTGTTCCGGAATGCAAAAAATAGCCACTTGCCGTCCTCCAACCAGTGCGCAAACACCTGAATCAGGCTGTAAATCATCAACACTGCAAACATCTATCCACTGGGCCATCACGCTACCTCGACAAGTTTAAAATGCTTCCGCTCTTCTTCATCGGCGGGACGGATCTGGCCGCGTTCTTCCACAAACACCACGTTATCATCAGGCTGATCGCTGTTGATGAAATGACGGAAACGTTTCAGTTTTGACTCATTTTCAATGGTCGCTTTCCATTCACACTGATAGGTGTCGATTACATAGCGCATTTGCTGCTCTAGTTGCTCAGCCAGCCCCAGCTTGTCTTCAATAATGACTGAGCGCAGATAATCTAGGCCGCCTTCCATGTTTTCCATCCATACCGAGGTGCGTTGCAGGCGGCCTGCGGTACGTACATAAAAACTCAAAAAGCGGTCGATGTATTTAATCAGGGTTTCCTTATCCAGGCCGGTGGCGAATAAATCCGCGTGCCGCGGCTTCATGCCACCGTTACCACATACGTAAAGATTCCAGCCGTTCTCTGTGGCGATAACCCCAACATCCTTGCCCTGCGCTTCGGCGCATTCACGGGTACAACCGGACACGGCAAATTTGATTTTATGCGGGGAGCGCAAACCCTTGTAGCGGTTTTCCAGCTCTATAGCCAACCCCACGCTGTCATCGACGCCATAGCGGCACCAGGTGCTGCCGACGCAGGATTTAACGGTGCGCAGCGACTTGCCGTAGGCGTGACCCGATTCAAAACCGGCATCGATCAATTCTTTCCAGATATGCGGCAATTGATCGACCCGCGCACCGAACATATCCACCCGCTGGCCGCCGGTAATTTTAGTGTAGAGCTTGTATTT
>JAQTLI010000528.1 GCA_028714995.1 Methylobacter sp.
ATTTAGCGCCTGTTCCAGTAACAACGCCCGTTGCACCAACAGATAAGTTGCATCGGGTTGATGAGCGACGGCCTCGCGGATTAGGTTTTCGGCTTCCCTATCCTTTGCTGTTAATTTAACTTCGCCCAGTTGTTTTAAAAGTTGGTTAAGTTGGTCGTGTTCCTGTGGATTCATGGCGATAACTCTTAATGTTTAAGTGCAATTAGCAGGCAATGTAAAGTATGAAAATTAAAAAAACTTAACCCATAATGAAGTGCGATAGGGCTTTAAATACCCTATTAGTGCAAACGGCTTTCAACTTTTCCACTAATCAGCGCCGTTTTTCAGCCTATTAAAACAGAACATATATTAAAAAAACAGTAAGATACCGAGTGCTAACTGGCAAATTTTGCACGCTGATTAACACCAAAGGGGAACGGCTGGAATAATTCGGTTTCGGAAAGCCTTTTTCATAACCTAAAAACCGAATTGATACATCATCAAACCTATCAAACCCGATCTGACGCCAAACAAGCGGTGTTTGAATATATCGAAGGTCTTATAACCGCGAGCGTCTTCATTCCGCCAATGGCTATTTGTCGCCCATAGACTACGAATTGCAGCAAAAAGCTGCTTAACCGGGTGTCCGGAAAAGTGTTGATACATCACAATTAAAAGGCGATATCTTGATAGTCATACTAATGGAGCTTTTACTACCAAATAAAAACACTAAAACGGGCTACGTCTACCATTTCTTGCATGGGTTAGATTTTAACAGGCATAAGCATCTAGATTGGTTAAGCCTCTAGCTAAAAAGTTAAAGATGATGAACTTCGGTCAAATCCCGAATTCAATAATGCCTTTGTCATCAGCGCGCCAGGATTTTTCGCGAAAGCTAAAATGGGATCCATCCGATTTTAGCAGCGAAAAATGACCTGGCGATTAATGCCTTCGGCTGCCCGCGTTCGTCCTCCGTCCGCCACGACACACAACTTCGCGTTGCTACGCTGTGCGCCATGGCTACCGTAATGACTTTACGCCGTGTCGGATGGTCTTGCATTTTGACTACGCTTCCGCTAACGCTACAACTTCGTCAAAACGCCCGACCGCTACGGCTACGCGGGGGTCGTCGTACACCGCTCCACTAACGTTACGCTTCCTGTACTCCTTCAAGGAGCTTTTATAACCCCAGATCCACATCTTGAACTGTTTTTCTGTATTGTAAAAGATGCCTCCCCGTGGGTTTCGAGATAGTCGATTGTGAGTTTTCTGCATAATGCTTTACGGTTAAATTATCGAAATCGTCTTCGCAACATAAATAATGAGTTTTCATCGTAATTTCTTCTAAAAAATATACTTACAAGTATCCCCTGTTAATCAACGTTCAATATTTTCCGCATTCAGCTTCCAATTTTTGCCAGGTGAAAATAAAAGACAGGTTAAAAATTATGCATAAATTATTTCCCCGTCAATTTTGACGCGCTTTATTGGAAATATTGAACGCTGATTCACAGCTACATCTTTTAGTTGGTTAATTTGTTTTTTAGCTTCATGGTGTTTTTCAGTATTGGTTGAGTTTTGGTCGCGCAGAATAAATCGATAATTTATAACGCTTAGCGGTTCACCCACCGCTTCTAAACACCATTATGGCTGCTTTAACCTATCATGCGGTTTGTTGTCCCATCTTATTTCTTCGTACTGACAAAGGATGTTCTGAATAAGCCTCATGATCTTCCAATCCAAGAAATTCACATTTCCCGCCCTGTCTTTCATAATTATGCTGAAAATCATGCAGAAATTCCATTACAGTATGGTCGATCAGATAGGCATTGTTCAGTTGAAAAATAACCATTTTGCCGTTGTCCAGACCGGCTAAAGCGGTCTTCAATGACATAAAGTTAGAAAAAATCGCAGCTCCGACGATAGAAACCACAATATTATCGGGATCTCTCGGTTCGATAACAAAATGAATCTTGAACAGATTATTCGGCCTGACGCCGCGCAGCATATGGATAGAGAACTTGGTCAGAATGCCGATGCCGACACCGATCAACAAATCGGTTTCTAACACACCGATAATCGTAACCACGAACATAAACAGCTGTTCCTTGCCGACGCCCATGACCTTGGCGAACTCTTTGGGCGAGGCCAGCCGGAAACCGGTATAGACTAGCAAGGCGGCCAGTGCCGCCAGCGGGATGCTATGAATCAGCCGCGGAAACAGCACCACAAACAGCAGCATAAAAGTGCCGTGGAAGAAGTTGGCCCACTGGGTTTTTGCGCCATTGTTGACGTTGGCCGAACTACGTACGATCTCGGCAATCATCGGCAAGCCACCGACTAAACCGGCCACCAGATTACCGAGGCCAACGGCCGTCAAGTCGCGATCAAGATTAGAATGGCGCTTATACGGGTCCAGCTTGTCGACCGCGGTCGCACTCAGCAGGCTTTCAAGGCTGCCGACCAAGCTGATGCTGACCACGGCTTCCCAGAACTCAACTGTGGCAAATTTGGAAAAGTCCGGAAAATAAAAACTGGACATGAAATTTTCAGAAATTGCGACCAAAAACTTAGGGCCGACGGTTTCTTCATGATGCGGTAAAAAATGCGCATCCGGCAGGAACAAATACATGTGGTCATGTTCCAGATCAAAATACCGCGCCAAGCCCATCCCGGCCAAGACCACAATCAGTGGTGCCGGAATCATCTTTAACGTGGGATTTTTGACTATGGACCAAATCAC
>JAQTLI010000529.1 GCA_028714995.1 Methylobacter sp.
CATGTTGATGACAGGATCACACTCCATTCGTGATGTCATCGCTTTCCCTAAGACACAATCAGCGGCTTGTCCTTTAGTAAGCGCGCCAGCGGTAGTTACCGATGAGCAATTGAGGGAGCTGGGGATACGCTTGATTAAGCCTGCAGGAAAAGAAAAAGTTAAGCAGGATTAAATCTATTCATTTTTTGTATGGTTTGCCATGAAGGGGGCGAAAATCGCACTCTTCTTGGCGCCAAATCCTACCAAAATATTCTCGTAGAGGATTATCATTTAAATGACCAATACCCCATTACCCATTCAAGACTATGCATTGCTCAGTGATGAGGAATGTGATGCCCGCATTGTTGCCGCAAAAGCCAAGCTCGGCAAACGCTGCGTTGTTCTTGGGCACCATTATCAGCGTGATGAAGTATTCAAACACGCTGATTTTTCCGGCGACTCATTAAAACTGTCCAAGGATGCTGCACAATCTGATGCCGAATTTATCGTGTTCTGCGGCGTGCATTTTATGGCGGAAGTGGCCGATATTCTGTCCAGACCGGATCAGATTGCGATCTTGCCTGATATGGCGGCAGGCTGTTCAATGGCGGATATGGCAAATCTGATTAAGGTTCAGAAATGCTGGAATGAATTGGCCCAAGTTCTGGATGTTGAAGCAGAAGTGACCCCGGTCACTTATATCAACTCTGCCGCCGACCTTAAAGCCTTTTGCGGCAAGCATGGCGGCATAGTCTGTACCTCATCCAATGCGCAGAAAATACTGGAATGGAGCTTTGCCAGAAGAGAGAAAGTTCTGTTTTTCCCTGACCAGCATTTAGGCCGTAATACCGGGTATCGCATGGGAATTCCGCTGGATGAAATGGTTATATGGGATTTTACCAAGCCTATGGGCGGCTTGACCGAAGAGCAAATTCGTAAAGCCAAAATCATTCTTTGGAACGGCTATTGTTCCGTGCATCAGGTATTTCAGCCGGAGCAGATTGATAACTTCCTGAAACGTTTTCCGGAAACCAAAGTCATTTCACATCCGGAAGCCTGTTTTGAGGTCTGCCAGAAGTCTGATTATATCGGCTCTACAGAGTTTATCCTGAGAACCGTTCGCGAAGCCGAACCCAACACCCGCTGGCTGGTTGCGACAGAGTTGAATCTGGTTAATCGTCTGCATGAAGAGTGTAAATCTCAGGGCAAAAACGTACATTTCATGTCGCCAACGTTGTGCATGTGTTCGACCATGTTCAGAACCGATCCGCAACACTTGACCTGGGTACTGGAAAATCTGGTGGCAGGGCATGTGGTTAATCAGATTTCCGTGCCCGCAGAAGATGCCAAGTATGCCAAGAAGGCGCTGGATAACATGTTGGAGGTTATTTGATGTCGGTAGATTTTCATCGCCTCAAGCATTTTTCTATGACCTATGTATTCATGGACGACGAAGATATAGCCTGCGAATATGAACAAACAGCTGAAAGCCCAGTAGTTGCAGCTGATGGCAATAGCATAAGTTTTTCTTTAAGAAATATTGATCCCTACGAAGACAAAGATAGTTATTCAATGATTCTGGTAAAAAATAGCGATGATGAGTTTTACCTGAAATCTGATTATTTTGATGATGCTGCTGAACTTTACCCTCTGGATGTTGAGATTTCCGATGATGACGTAAAATTCATTTTGGAAGGTGAGGATGAGGTTATGTATTTATATGGATTTTTTGAATAAAGCCGTTGTGTAAAGCGAACAAAAAATCCTGTCCAATTTGCAAAATTGTCAATTGAATCATTGAGTGTGTGATATGCCGCAATCTACTGTGGTATATCACATAAATTTTTATTTCCCTGCTAGTCATTAATTTTTTTAATGCTCTTTAAGTCATCGTAATAAATAGCTTCGGTAGACGCTTTTCATAAATGGCGTGATTTTTGCCTTTTTTATGGTTTGGACTTTTTGTATAAACTCTAATCTTTAACTAAAAATCAAAATCTTATGCCAAGACATAACCCTCTCCTTCTTTATCATCTATGGATTAAGTTGTTATGGCTTTAACGTACACGCCAGGATGATGAGCGATACCACGACTGATCAATTTACATTCACCGATCTAACAAATGTGGCTTTAAACATATCGATAACCTCTAATCGCGAATTCAACGCTGAAGTGCAATTCGATTAACACCCTACAGGTAGATCTAAAAATAAGGCAAATCCCATAGTTCGTATGAGGCATTTGACCTATTTTTTCACTACGCTTTCTGAATATTGTTAACGTGTTATTTGTTTTTAATCAGTTTTATTTTAATGGCATAGGGTTTGCGTGTATTAATACGGGTTATATATTACTAATTATGCTTTCCAATCTACCCAGTAATAACTTATCCCTCACTCATACATAGCAACTCCTTAATAAATAATAATGGACTGATACAATGACATACTTTACTTTATCTCCCAGATTAAAACTAAAGACCATGGTTTCCGCCGTTTCTCTCATGCTATTGGCTTTAACTCCGTCTTTAACCTTTGCCGTCCCCGCCCATGATGCAGACTTTCCGCCCAGGAATATGGCAAAAGAGCAATTGGGCAAATTTCTGTTTTATGACAAGATTTTGTCGGGCAATAAAAATACCTCGTGCGCAACGTGCCATCATCCTCTTACCGGTACCGGAGACGGTCTGTCGCTAGGAGTTGGCGAAGGCGGCAAAGGGTTGGGTATTATGCGTGATAC
>JAQTLI010000530.1 GCA_028714995.1 Methylobacter sp.
ACATTCATGTTTTTACGGCATCTCAAAAGTTACACGCTGGAAGCTGTATTATAAATCCCGCTCCCACTTTACGACTGGTGTCGACCCATATTGCACCGCCATGTTCTTCAATTATTTTTTTCACTATCGCCAAGCCCAAACCTGTACCCTTGGCTTTAGTAGTAACGTAGGGCTCAAAAATCTTCTCAATTTGCTCATCTTTAATGCCGGGTCCGTCATCATAAAACGCTATTTCTATGAAATCGGTATTATTTTTCCGCACCCTGTGCAAGCTTATTTCAATTAAACCCTTGGCATCTATGGCTTCCATCGCATTTTTTATCAGATTATGAAGCACCTGCCTGATACTAACCGGGTCGCCATTAATCATCAATAAACCTGTTCCGTAATCAGATTTAAATTTAACTCCCGACTGCAATGTATAAAGCGATAAAACTTCCTGCACTAATTTTGGCAAATCAATATGTATAGTTTCCCTCCTGGACGGCTTGGCATATTCCGAAAAATCATCCACCATTTCCTTCATCGCTTCAACCTGCTGCACGATGGTTCTGGTTGCGCGCTGCAGAATTTCCGCATCAATAGCAGCCAACTTGTCAGCCAATTTATGCTGCAATCTTTCTGCCGAAAGCTGTATGGGTGTTAAGGGATTCTTGATTTCATGGGCCAATCGACGAGCCACCTCACCCCAAGCCGCATTCTTCTGCGCCTGAATCAAATCAGTGACGTCATCAAAAACCACCACCGCCCCCACCCGCAATCCCTCCTGAGAAAACAGAGGAGTTCCTCTACACAGCAATTCCTGTCGACCATTGGGTCCTAAGAAAGCAATCGGTTGCTGCCAGATATCGTCCGCTTGCTCCACTAAACGCTGAATTAATTTTAATGGTTCTGCCAGCTCAGCATATCCCTGAACCAGTTCCAACAAAGTCTGCCCGGCAAATTGATTCACGTGAATATGAAAAATCCTGTAAGCCGCCTGATTAGCCGTGCGAATCTTATAACTGGCATCAAAACTTATCACCCCTGCCGTCAAATTCGCCAGTATTGTTTCCAAATAGGCCCGTTGATTTTCCACCTCAAAACCAGCCAGTCGAGTTTCATCACTAGCCCGGGCGATACGATGAGTCATCTCATTGAATGATTCAACCAGAAAACCGAGATCATCCTGGGCAATAACTGGCAATTGCTGATCATACTGCCCAGAAGCCACCGCTTGCGTACCCTTAACAAGCTCTTTTACCGGCGCGATAATATTGCGGATACTGATAAAAGCCACCCAGATGGCCGCCAGCAAACTCATTAATAAAACCAGTGACAAAGCCAGAGAGAAACTCAGTTTTAAGGAGTCTCTTAAAAAGTTCATCTCCTGATAACGGACAAAGGCAAATTCCACCGAATCCGCCAAATCCGCAATTCTCACCGGCACAGGATATAACGCCTGCAAATATTGCGGCTCTTTGCCATTGACCGTGACGATAACCCGGATCATCAATTCAGCTTCACGCACCGGCGCTAAAGCAACATACTCCCCACTCTGCCGTAACCGTAACCAGATATGCTCATCCGGCAAACTCGGCAAAATATCGCTGGGATTTATGCTACTTGAGGCGACAATCCTTCCTTGCCGGGAGAAAAGAGTCATTTCAGATGCGCCGGAAAGTTCACGCAGATTTTCTATTTCAAGCGTCGCTAGCGTTGCTGATGAATCTTCCAGCTTCTCGGTCAATTGCTGAGTTTGCTTCAAATGCCAGCGCATCCGTTGATCTAACGACGCCTGACTGAGTTCCAACGCATCTTCCATCGCCCGATCTATTTCCACATTAAACCAGCTATCAATACCCTGATGTAGAAACTGCATGGAAAAATAAAACACAATCGCGGCAGGCGCTAAAGCTAGCACCACAAACAACGACACCATCCGGGTTGTTAGGCGCGAGCCCGCTTCCCGTTTTTTTAATTGCCGTGCAAGGGAATAAATATTGGCCCCCACAAGACCCAGCAACACCACAGATCCCAGTGCATTGACTAAAAGCAGCCATGAATACATCTCACTCAACTGCGATGATTCCTGCGTTGCAGAACTCATAAGCTGTAGCGACAGCAGAATCAATCCGAACAGGATTAAAATAGACAAGCTGAATGGCGGCTTTATTTTGTTAAGGACCATACATACCAGTCACTGGATAAATACCATTGGGGATTAGTGTAAGCAACCGGGCGCAACGGCAAAGGCAACGAATCACGATCAAGCTTGACTTGTATTCCAACAAAATATCGTTTTCCCGGAACAATTCCAGCCTTATCTATAATACGTAAATCACGTACTGCTGACATCATGTTCAACGCTGCAGACAATGTGGAAAAATTATAAACCTCGCCGCCATTCTCAATCCTGACTCTGTACATGTTTAGCAATGCATGATACTGAATTCGATAACGGACGCTTTTATTGACCAGCGTCTTATTCCAGAAATAATCACGATGCTGTTGAAGCTTAACCTGCAAAACCCAGAACAACGGGATTCCATTCTGTAATGCTTCCTTGGCCCGCGTACTGAGCTGGTAATCTATATCCGCAGATAACACATAGCTGTCGCCTTGCAAAGTAATCTCGGCATTTTTCACTTCCACAGAAGATGTGCCGGCAAAAAATGAAACTGGCAGCAGCCATACAAAAAGACAATACAGCAATAAAAAGCAAAGAGATGACTT
>JAQTLI010000531.1 GCA_028714995.1 Methylobacter sp.
TCAGGGTTATATCCTTAACTTCCTGATGAACATTTTCTCCAGATTTAACCGCTGCTTGGACTGCTTCTTTAACATCTTGTTGTTGTTTTGTTTCAGTCATGGTCGTTCTCCATATCAATATAAAAAAATACGTCAGATGCTCAATAGCATCGTTTACTTTACTCATCGGAAAATGTTTGACTTTCGGGACGATATTATGCCACGCCGCAAAATCAAGCATCGTCGTTCGACCATGGCCACGATTTTACTGACGGCTTCACGGCCTGGAATAGCCGGATATTGAGATATGGTCCAATCATCATTGATGGTCGAAAGATCAGAGTGGCAAAGGCCGCAATATTCGACAGCAATGTCAACCTCCTCGGATCCGAGCGGACTTGGATTGAATGGGTATAGATCAAGTTTTTGTCCGGGACCGTGCGTGGCCCATTCGCGAAATTCAGTCATTGCAATTCTCCCTTGTTGGTGGGTAGTAAAATGCATTACGAATTAATATACGCCCATTTCCCGTTCGAGTAATGCACGTTTGCGTTCAACGCCCCAGCGATAACCTGACAGCGTGCCGTCATTTCTCACCACACGATGGCAAGGAATAGCTACCGCCAAGGTGTTGGCGGCGCAGGCTCTAGCCACTGCCCGAACCGACTTGGGTGCGTCGATTCGACGGGCGATATCGGTATAACTGGCTGTAGAACCGGCCCGGATTTCTTGTAGCGCCTGCCACACCCGTTGCTGAAAGACCGTGCCTCGCACATCAAGCGGCAGATCGAGTCCCAAGGCGGGCGCTTCAATGAAGCTTGCGACCTTCGCAATAAGTTGTTCTAAGTTGCTATCGCCGCCGATCAGTTCGGCATCGGGGAATCTCTCCTGTAAGTCGCGCGCTAGGGTATCCGGGTTATCGCCGAGAGAGATGGCGCACACGCCCCGGCCGCTCACGGCGACGAGAATGGCTCCCAATGAACACTCGCCTATTGCAAAACATATTTTGGTATCGTCGCTGGCAGCAACAGCCATCGAGAGCGGGGCTGTTTCCGTTGCTGTTGCTGGTCTTGTATTTGTTGCTTTTGCGTTCATACCATACCATTCTATTTATCAATCTACAGAGTTGATGTCATTTATCAGTATTTCAAAGACTTGTATCCAGCATATTGCTTTTAAATTCGGACCTGATCGTTCAGATAACATCCATGCAAGTTATACGACAGAAGAGCCACTTGACGTATCAGATTCAGAATCGAGGCTGATGCATTTTTTCTTGGCCAAAGCGGGTGCATACAGAAAATCGCTGTAGGGCAATTCCTCTTTATCAGCCTTAGCCAATTTATTTCTTTCTATCATCCAGCGTCGCTGAAAATAGTCTAAAAAAAGATCCGGCATGTTCCACTGTTCTGATTCAAAAAAGTAACTGGTATCTTGTTTTATTTCAGACTGCCAGTGCAAATAGGGCATTCTTCCTATCGGCTCGGCCAGGTAAAAGCTGTTATAAATTTCCATAAGTTTTAATTTTTTGCGGAGAATAATAAACAACGGAAGACCGGGTAGGGTATCGTGTACGAAAACGCCCAGTGTCCCGCTGTCCCGTTCATTAATTCGTTTTGCTATATCTTCTAGCGCTGTTAAAAACAGCCGGTTATATTGTCGGAATTCCTCGGTGCCGTAGCCTATCAATTCGCTCGCGCAAAGCTCTGAAATCGGGCAATCCTTCAAAATAAGCATCCTAAAATTAACGCCTTTTTTAATGGCGAGTTCAAGGTCCCTGCAATGATGTTTATAGCGGGGATCAAAGGTAATTAACCAGTAAACATAATCGCCGGGATACAGGCTGTGCATGATTTCTGAAAAATCCAATTCTTTCTCGGTTATCCCTAAAAATCCCCGTTTCTTGGCATTGATTACTGTCCCATCGATATACTTTGTCAGTATGTTATGAAATATTTTCTCGGTTTCTTTACGTTCTTCGATAGCGATTATCCAGTGATGAAAAAAACCTACGGAAATCACCACCGACGTGAACAAGCCGAACTCGGAGATAATCTTTAACAGCCATGCGTATTCTTTATCGCCAAGGTCAGTTGCAAGCACACCAAAAATCTTGTAAACGGTGAATCCGCCGAAAATAAGCACCAGCGCGAATAGCCATTTCAGGATGTTGAGATTTGATGACATATCTATTGCTCCTACAGCTTTAATTGGACGATAGCCTGTCTAATCGCTTCTGTTATTTAATGTGATTGTTATGTGCCTTCTTTCCAGGATGACAAATAAACCTGCTGTTCCTGACTTAAACTATCAATGCTGATACCCATTGCCGCCAGTTTCATTTTGGCGACCTGTTGATCAATATCGACAGGCACGGAGTGTACGATGTTTTCAAGATTGTTACCCTGCTGCCACAAATAGGCAATACTCAAGGCCTGATTAGCAAAACTCATATCCATAACGGTTGCCGGATGGCCTTCTGCGGCAGCCAGGTTGACCAGACGTCCTTCGGCCAGCAGGCGGATGGTGCGCCCGTCTTCAAGCTGATAGGCTTCGACGCTGGGACGCGGACGGTGTTTTTTTACGGCCAGCTTTTCCAGCGCCGGGATGTTGATTTCAACATTGAAATGCCCAGAATTGGCGATGACGCAGCCGTCTTTGATGACTTCAAAATGCGCTTGATCCAGCACATGCTTGTCGCCGGTTGCGGTAATAATAAAATCCGAACAGGCGG
>JAQTLI010000532.1 GCA_028714995.1 Methylobacter sp.
TCAGTCCAGCGCGCCGCCGCAACTGCTGCCTTGCCCTGCCGTGCAGCCGTAACAATGTTGGCGAACGGTAATGGCGACATTGTTTAGCGGCAAATGGATTAAATCACTCAGGTGCGTTTTGCCTTTGGGATGTGCGCCCAATGGCAGTTGCAGCATCTGGTTGAAGTCGCAGTCATAGACGTAGCCTTGCCAGTCTACGCTCAAGGTATTGCGGCACATAACGCCCTGCAAATTTTCCTGCCGGTAGTTGTCTTTCAAGCGCTGCAAATAATCGTCAAACAAACCCTTGCTGATCAGCATACTGCCAAATCGCTGAATAGGGATATTGGTTAAGGCAAAAAGCTTGTTAAAGACGATGCCGTATTCCGCTTGTAAGTGTGCCTTATAGGCTTTTTCCAATGCCCGTTGTTCCGGTGGTAGGTTGGCGCCTTGCGGGTTAAAAACCAGATTAAGCTGAAGATCGCTATCCGCTTGTCCGTAACCCAGAGCGTTTAGTTTTTTCAATGCAGACAGGCTGGCGTTGAAGGTTCCCTTGCCGCGCTGTTTATCAACATTGTCTTCCAGATAACAGGGTAGGGAGGCGGTAATGATGACCTTGTTGGCGGCAAGAAACTCGGCCAAATCCTCGTAGCCTTGCTCTTGCAGGATAGCCAGGTTGCAGCGGTCGATGACGGTAACGTCCATTGCTCTGGCGCGAGTAACCAGATAATTAAAATGCGGATTCATTTCCGGTGCGCCGCCGGTCAAATCCAGCGTGTGAATGGCTTCTCTGCCCATAAAATCCAGAACCATATCTATGGTTGCCTTATCCATTAATTCGGTGCGCTTAGGCCCGGCATTGACATGGCAGTGGATACAACTCAGGTTGCACAAATAGCCAAGATTAACTTGCAATATTTCCAGGGTGTTTCTGTTGATAGCAGGGAAATCCGAGTGCTCCAGGAGCGGCAGTGTATCGTGCATAATGTTTAGTCTTTGCTGAAGTAAATGTCGCCGTAATAGGCTGTAGCTTTGCTGTTGGAGTTATCGGTATCAGTCATGATGGCGACGGCATCAATGTAACGGATGTCTTGACCAACAAATTGCTTCAGGTCGGCAAGGATGTTGCGTTTTTCTATATACCAGGTGCCGGTCTGGTCGGCTGATGATCTGAGCGCAATCATCATGACATGGTCGCCGGCAAAAGCATTAGGCCAGATTTTACCTTTAGGCGAGGTGCTTGCCCAGACATAATCAATAGCCCTGGTGCGCCAGAAAGCCAGGCCGCCGCTGACGACTATATAAACCCGTGCGGCATAATCGTCGCCGGATTTATCTTGCTCATTGATATTGCCAAGCCGGTTTTCGATGCGCCAGCTCCAGTTCATGATCGGCGTTTTTTGTAAATCAATGCGCTGTTCATTGAACAGCCCTGATGCGCTGCCGTTACTTTCGGCCTTTAATACAGTTGTTCCCGCCAGGTCGGTCAGTTTATAGTGGCTCTGTCCTTTAAATGCCTTGTTTTTCCATTGATCAAGCGACCCTGACGAGAACCGGCCTATCATCAGTTTATCAACAGATTGTTCGGCACGAACAGATAGACTCAACAGCATCAAGATACAGAAGACTATTAGGCAGAGTTTTTTATAAGACAATGTGTGCATTACTGTTTATTAATTTATAAATATCAATGAGATGGCCTTCTTGGCGGACAAACAGGATGCCGGAGCTGGTAATCTATTATGAATCGTTACAGCATAATAAAGCTTACAAAATATTTTCAAAAGCATAATAAGTTACAGTGATCCTTTAAAAAAGCCCAGTTAGGTCTAGTTTATTTTTTTTGTTGCTATATAATACGCGGCTTACCAAAGTTATCGATGCCTCGGTGGCGAAATTGGTAGACGCAAGGGACTTAAAATCCCTCGTTCGAAAGGACGTGCCGGTTCGACTCCGGCCCGAGGCACCAAAGAATTCAAGGGCTTAGGCAATTTGCCAAGTCCTTTTTTTATGTCCGAATAAAAAATGTCGCAATTTTGTCGCACTTCAATAAAAAAGCCGATGTTACCCAGCCTTGATCTTTAATCCGTCAGCAAGCAAAGGACAAAATGACCCTTGCTTAACCTTTCTGCCGCCTGTGTGATTGTCAGTCGGTGCTGGACAACCTATTCAATCCTGTTTTTTGCCTCATACGCCTCAACATCATCAAGGTAATAGCGGGGGATCATCTTGTGCAAAAAATGCGGTGGTATTAGCAAGCCTTTCTCCAATCGTGCTGATATTTGTGGAGCAGCATCTACCAAAGCTCCATGAATCTGGTATTAGCCCAGAAACATACATAGAACCGATAGCAAATATAGCTGCGTGACAGGAAAAAATCAGCCATGAAGAGACAGTCAAATATATTTTCTATAACAGGTTAATATGCTGCATCACTAACTGGCAACTAAGTGCAGTATAATCGTGTACGCTTCATACCTAGTTATACAAAATAAAATGTTGATCGAAGTTGACCATAAAAAGCATTATGCGAAGTCTTATAGAGTTGGCTCTACCCACAAAAACAGCCAACAAATTCAGAGAAAACTCGAAAATACATGAGAGCCAAAAAAATTGAACAACTACTGAAAAATGCATTGATTCATGACGGTAAAATGTTAGATGCGCTTTATAAATTCGAATTGGAAGAACAAATAGATGAATGGAAATCATCAATGATTAA
>JAQTLI010000533.1 GCA_028714995.1 Methylobacter sp.
CCAAGTATTCAAAGTACAACACCGGACGAGAACCACGAACCGTAAACGGAAGCAGATAAATATCGCTTGAAAAAGACCCAGCCGGAACATTTGCGTTTTCTGCATTAGTGTCAATAGGCATATAGTCATCGACAATCACTGGAATACGCATACCGTCAAGCTCAAGATAGTTCCCATTATACATTGCATCAGACATGGCACGCATCGCCATAGCATCAACATTGCTGCTAGGGGCACCATTGGGAAGATCGCCAGCCTGACCACAACGACCCGTCGCGTAAACGCAAGGCCAGTAATCAGTGAGAATACGGAACAAAGCTTCTGGCATCACCAGCGCCCACTGTACCGGATTCATCCCCATCGTAGTCGCATTATGCTTTACATAGCGCCACATCGTTTGCAACGTATAAAACAGACTATAAGTTGAATCTTCAGCTGAAGCGTAGTTGAAATCGACAATGTATGAGTCAAGCGACGGACAGGCCGTTCCCGTAATCACATCGGTATGTCCCGTCTTCACCAACGATTCAAGACCAAAAAATTCCTTATAACCACCATTAGCTGTATTATTAACCGGAGTACCCGTCCACAGCATCTTGCTAAGCTTGTTCTCAAACGCCACGCCAAGCATCAGCCAACGAGCAAGAACCTCTCGGTTCAATACTGAAGCAGTTGAGTTAGGAACACTGTCAGGAACGAAAAACCCCTGATCCAGAAGCGGATCGTTAACAAGCTGAAGGTCCATAAACTCGCCGCGATTGGTGCGACGACCCACAGTATTCAGTTCAAGGGCTTCCGTCTTGCGACTCACCCGCCCAAAAACCGTACCCTGCATACAGCTTTTAATCTCGCCAGCTTCCGGTGGCTCGTCACAGACACCATCGGCTTCATCACCAGCCTCATCTGTAAAGCCAGTCAGATATGCCTGAATAGGATTGGTATCGACCGTACCGAACGAAGAAAGCGCAGCGCCAAGCCCCGTCCCACGAACACGAGTCGAAAACACATCCTGTTCGACACCCGCCACACCAAAAATTCCGGTTGGCCCATGCATATAATTGGTCGTCAAACTAAATCCAGCAGGAAGATCGTGCTTGTAACCGACGCTCTTATCCTGCATCTGACTCAGTTTGGAAAATGCACTAGCCAGTTCCGCGTAATCAATGTTTCCCATTAGTTATCTCCACTTATCGATCAGGATTATTCAATCCCTAGATGTTGCCAAAAACCGACCTGCAAAACGGACGGGGTATCAGAAGTCTCTTTTTCCTCTACCTCTCCCTCACGCTTTTGCTTTAGACGTTCAACAAGCTCCTGATCACTTTCCTCTTCTTTAGTAAAGGCTTGTGGCATATACTGACGCCATGAACGGGCCGTAAACGCCTCTGCAATCTTCTCGTCTTCAGATTTACCCTGCTGCTTTTCGATAACAGCAATCTTTTCAGTAAGAGAATTAATTGCCTGCCCGTAGCTTTCTAGCACTTCAGCAAGCTCCTCAATATTGAGGGCCTTATAAACGCGAGTGTAGACAGCCTGAAAAGGCACATCAGGAACTTCCTCTTCCGAAGGAGTTTCTTCTACAGAGTCATTAGCAACTTCCTCTGCCGGAGTCTCTTCGGCAACTTCTTCCACGTCAGAACTTTCTTCCATTTCCTTGAAAGGAATAATACGATCCAAAATTTCGGAAGCCTGAATTAGATTCTCTTCCGCCATCTTTTCATACTCTTCCCCAAGAATTTGACGCAACCAGTTCCGACGCGCCGAACTTAGTTCTTTCCCCATTACAAAATCTCCATAAAATGTTGGTTGTGTGAGGACGTTTGCCGCCCACTCATCCGGTAATATTGTGAACTCAAAGCTTCTATATTTCGAAATTATTCTATCATCAATTTCCAAAACAATAAAACCATGAGACATACCTAATGAATATTCATTGTTTAGTAGCTTGTTTACAATAGGTTCTTGTTCTGGATATATCTTGCCTAATACCAGCGCAAAACGCCCGAAAACTTCTACCTGCAAAACCTCTCCAATAGAAAATCCTTTGAAGACAGTTTTTGTAAATTCGTTAAACTCTTCAGTGGATAATGAACCAGACTCATGCAACAAAAACGCAGTATACCAGATTCGATCCGGTATCTTAGGCGCGTGCATGATCGTGATCTGTGGGGCAAAGCCCGTTTCTTCAATCCACTGTTTGTAGTTAGTGTGGGATTCCTGAGATAGAATCTCCCCCTCTCGATCCACATAACTATTAGAGTAGATTCCTAGAAAATAGCTTTCACCATTAACCTTAAATATAATAGGCTTCATTTTAATACCGCTTTCACTATGATTGTTTTGACTCCCAAAACCACCTGCTTATGAATCTTGTTTACAATATACCCCTCATAATCTCTTGCCTCAATTCCAGGCCACCAAACAGAGGTTCGTCCTTTAACTACTGGACCATAGTATTGCCCACCCCCCGCTATTCCCCATCGACCCCCAGGCTGAGTCCTTGCTCGATAGCCTTGTTGGTAAACAAGATAGGGCGCTCTTCGTGCATAAATCTGGTGGCCTGCCACCCCGCGACTGATGTAAACCCACTTCATACGATTAAACCCGCCTACCGGATAGACGTAAATCGACATAAACGAGCCACCATAAAACGAAAAGGTGCTTCTAAAAAAGGGCTTATTTCGCCAGCCCGTCACT
>JAQTLI010000534.1 GCA_028714995.1 Methylobacter sp.
ATGAATGGTAAATCGCCGATGAGCAATAAGCAAACAAAAAGCCTGGGGGTTACCCTGATTGAGCTCATCGTTACGATTTCCATTGCCGCTATTCTTGCGAGTATAGCCATACCAAGCTTTAGCTCAATTATAAACAGCACCCGGTTGACAACTTATGCCAATGCATTGGTTACCTCGTTAAATCTGGCTCGTAGCGAAGCCGTTAAACGAGGCGTGCAAATCAGCATCATAGGAGGTACAAATAACAACTGGGATTCAGGCTGGTCTATTTTTACCGATTTGAACGGAAATGGCACACTTGATGCTGCTGACACCTTGCTAAAAACCTATCCCGCTTTAACCAACGGTTTTACATTAAGAACCGGAACTACCGACTACGCAGCTTTTACGGCCTATTTGCCTAGCGGCTTAAGCTTAACCTCTAGTGGCGACACATTCAGATTGTGCGATAGTTCAGCAGATACCAAAAACTCCCGTGCAATCGAAATAAATGCGCTGGGTCGGCCAAGAACTTCCGAAGGAACCAGAACATGTCCGTAATCCAGCCAAAAAACCTAATTTCTTGTTTAGTCGTAATTTCTTATGCATAAAAGTAACGGATTTACCTTAATCGAGGTTTTAATCGCGACGCTTGTTTTAGCTGTCGGCTTACTTGGACTGCTAGGACTTCAAGCTGCCAGCATCAAAAACAACCTGAGCGCCTATAATCGCAGTCAGGCTACGCAGCTGGCCTATGACATGGCCGACAGAATGCGGGCCAATAAAAATGAAAGTCTGGATCCGACAAGCAGCAATGTTATTGCAACCAGTACATACCTGACCATGGACTTGAAAGATGCCAAAGATCAGACAAACTGTGCAAACATGACCGGCTGTACCGGTGCGCAAATGGCTCAAAATGACCTGTTCCAGTGGCGCACGGCCTTAACCAATACCCTGCCCCTTGGTACGGGAACAATAAAGGTTGACGCCAAAACTCGGGTTTTTACCATTACCGTCAACTGGGATGATAACCGGGTCGGAAGCGTTGACCTCTCCGACCAGAATTTCTCAGTGAGCTTTCAGTTATGAAACATTCCAAAAGCCAGCAAACTGGTTTTACACTGGTAGAACTGATGATAGCCATGCTGCTGGGCGCGTTCTTAATAGGCGGCATCCTGCAGATTTTCATCGGCTCCAGACAGACCTATAGAATGCAGGAGAATCTATCCAGACTGCAAGAAAACGGTCGGTTTGTCATGGATTTTATTACCCGTGACAATCGCATGATAGGCTTTCAGGGCTGTGCATCTCGATCAATAGTCCCCAACATCATCATTGCTCCTAAAAACCCCAATCCGAACCCCGCTCCTGTTACGCTTGCCGGCAGTCTTAGCACGCCCCTTATCGGCACCGACAATGTGACCAATCACTGGAACGCCAGCGCCTGTGGCACTTCCGCCTGTGTAGCCGGAACCGATGCGATCACTTATCATTTTGGCGGCAGTTGTGGCGGGTATTTGACCGGCAATTTGGCTACAAATAATGCCAATATTCAAATAAATGCAGCCAACAGCTGCAATATCAAAATGTATGACGTGCTTATGCTTTCCGATTGCAGTGCAACGGATATATTCACCGCAACAAGCGCCTCCTCAGCCAGCGGAGTTCAGACGATCGCACATGCCGATAATCAAAACAACACTGTTAACCTCAGTAAACTATACGGTTCTGATGCCGAAGTGTTGGTATTTCGGTCATACAGTTTTTTTATTCGTAACAATGCCAGCGGTGAACCGGGATTATGGCGTTTGGATAATTCCAAACCTGCAAGTAGCGCCAATCCTGTCGAATTGGTTGAGGGCATTGAAGATATGCAAATTTTATACGGTGCCGATACTGATGCTACGCCGGACGGAACGGCCAATTATTATGTACCTGCGGGGACAACCGGACTCGATATGAATAAAGTGGTCAGCATCCGAGTCAGTGTTTTAGTAAGAAGCATGAATAACAATTTAGCCGCCAAGCCGCTAATTTATACTTTCAATGGCGCATCGGTCATGCCGACAGACCGGAGAATCAGGCGGGTTTTTACTTCAACCATTGCCTTGCGCAATCGGCTGCCATGAAAGGAAGATACTAATGATTAATCCATATTCTTCATTTAAACATCAATCAGGGGTGGTGCTGCCCATCAGTATGATTATGTTGCTGTTGCTTACCTTAATCAGCATCACCGCCAGTCAAGTAACCGGTATTGAAGAGAAAATGGCCGGAAACAGCAGGGACACTAATATTGCGTTTCAGGCGGCGGAAGCGGCTTTGCGTGGCGGCGAAACATTTTTGACGCAAGCCACCCTGCCCACATTCACAGCAACAGGCGCTAACGGTTTATACAGCGAAACAACCACGCCGCCCCGGCAGAGCGACGACTGGTCGAGCTTCAACACGGTAACCTATAGTGCAGCCTCTTTAAGCCATACGGCCAGTGCACCTCTTTATGTGATTCAGCAATTAAACTCTATCGGCAGCGGCACTCTGGATGCCGGAAATTACAGCGAAAATGAATTATATCGGATCACTGCACGGGGCGTTGGTGGTACCAACACTGCCGTTGTCATACTGCAATCGGTTTATAAACGCTGATCCTCCCATCAAACCCCTAATATCGCCATTTAACCATCGGAGCGGT
>JAQTLI010000535.1 GCA_028714995.1 Methylobacter sp.
ACTAATCGTTTTAGTGGAACTGCCGGGCACACTTGCCTGCTTAAGCTCACTCACTGTTCTACGTTTTAAAGTCACCCTTCTTGGTAAACTTTCAACTTCGCCTTCATCCTTACCATGACGCTTACGCAAATGCGCAAGTAACTGCATTTTTTCGTCTTCATTAATTACATCATCAGGGGCACTCGCAGATAACCCTGCTTCTTTCAGTTGCTCTAATAATCGTTCCAGAGGAATTTTTACAACCTCAGCTAATTGCCGTACCGTTTTATTACTCATTTCATACCCCTTTCCTACTTACTCGCCTGTTCCTCAGCAAACCAAGGCTCACGCGCCTTCATAATCAATTTTGCCGCCCGATCTTCATTCATTCCTGCAAATTTCAGCAAATCGTCTACCGCCTGCTCTGCCAAATCATCCATAGTAATTATGCCCTGACTTGCCATATCATAAGCCAAATCCCTGTCCATGCCTTCCATTTCCAGCAAATTCTGTGCAGGCTCGGCCGTTTCTATTTTTTCTTCAGCAGCAATGGCTCTAATCAGCAAGGCATCTTTAGCGCGACTTCTAAGTGCATTAACAAGATCCTCATCAAAGCCTTCGATTTCCAGCATTTCACTGACCGGAACATAGGCGATTTCTTCAACCGTATTAAAGCCCTCTTCAACCAGAATCAATGCAATATCTTCATCGACATCCAGTTGCTCGACAAACAACTGCTTTATTTTGTCGGCTTCAGCTTCGCTGTTTTCTTCTGCCTTAGAAGCATCAATTACATTCAACTCCCAGCCAGTCAACTGTGTTGCCAGACGTACATTTTGTCCGCCACGACCTATAGCCTGAGACAGATTATCTGAACTTACCGCCAGATCCATGCTGTGTTTATCTTCATCCACGACTATAGACTGGATTTCGGCGGGTGACATGGCATTGATCACATATTGAGCATCACTTGGATTCCAAAGAATAATATCAACACGCTCTCCAGCCAGTTCATTCGAAACTGACTGCACTCTTGATCCTCTCATGCCAACACAAGCGCCGACTGGATCCAATCTTGGATCATTACCTTTTACGGCAATCTTGGCTCTGGAGCCAGGATCACGTGCCGCCCCCATCACCTGAATCAAACCCTCACCCACTTCAGGCACTTCAAGACGAAACAATGCAACTAATAATTCCGGTGCTGTCCGACTGACAAATAACTGGGGACCACGAGGTTCTGAACGCACATCTTTCAGATAACCTCTTATTCTGTCGCCGATGCGAATAGCCTCACGGGGAATCATGTCCTCTTTAGCAATATAGGCTTCTACGTGCCCACCGAGATCCAGATATATGCTGCCCTTTTCAATACGTTTTACTATGCCGGTAATAAGTTCGCCCACGCGGCTCTGATAGGCATCAACAATCTTCTTGCGCTCTGCTTCCCTGACTTTGTGGATAATAACTTGCTTGGCGGTCTGCGCAGCAATGCGTCCAAAATCAACAGATTCAATTTCTTCTTCAATAAAATCGCCGACTTGAACATCAGGATTGTCGAGCCTGGCAACTTCCAATAAAACTTGCGTCTCAGGAAACTCGACATCGCCATCAATTTGATCATTGGCATCAACAACTTCCCAGATTCTGTACGTAACGTAGTCACCGGTTTTTCTGTCAATAGCAACGCGTGCCTTGATTTGATTTGCGTGACGCTTTATCGTAGCCGCTTCTAATGCAGATTCCATAGCCTGAAAAACAATTTCTTTTTCAATATCTTTTTCATTAGAAAAAACATCAACTACCAACAAAATTTCTTTATTTGCCACTGCGTCCCCCTTTTTCAATTAAATACTCAGGCACCAAACGCGCTTTACTCATTGCGTCAAATGGAACCTCAAAGACCTGTTCACCTTCTTGAAGTGTTACAACATCGTCTACAACTTTTGCAATCAAGCCTGTAATTTTTCTACGACCATCTATTGCTTTAAATAAATTAACCAATACCGTACTACCAATATATTGTTTAAACTGACTTATTTTAAAGAACGGTCTATCTGCGCCCGGCGAAGAAACTTCCAACTGATAGTTGCCTTGAATAGGATCTTCCACATCCAAGACTCCACTGATTTGATGACTTACTTTAGAACAATCATCAACCAGAATTCCATTTTCACTATCAATATAAATCCTTAACAGACCGTGTCTGGGATGGGGATTATATTCAATGCCTACGCATTCATAACCCAACCCTTCTACAATTGGCTCGATCAGATTAACCAAATGCTCAGGAGCCTGTTTCATTTTTTCCTCACTTAATTTCACACATAAAAAAAGAGCCAGAGGCTCTTCCATTAACATCCAATTGTAAGCCTCAATTACCGAAGCCTAGAAAATAAAAAACCCCAAAATGGGGTTCCTTACTAATATGGTAGCGGGGACAGGATTTGAACCTACGACCTTCGGGTTATGAGCCCGACGAGCTACCAAGCTGCTCCACCCCGCGATTGATTTCCATATTATAGGGGCTTTTCAGTATTTAGCAACCTATTTCTTCCTCCTCGCCATTCAGCGCGCCAGGATTTTTCGCGAAAGCTAAAATGGGATCCATCCGATTTTAGCAGCGAAAAATGACCTGGCGATTAATGCCTTCGGCTGCCCGCGTTCGTCCTCCGTCCGCCACGACACACAA
>JAQTLI010000536.1 GCA_028714995.1 Methylobacter sp.
GTCGAGAAAGCCCGGATCCTGATGCGTAAAGCCGTTGTGATCCTGGCGCCATACGGTGGAGGTAATCAGCAGGTTGAGCGATGACACTGGCGCGCGCCATACGACTTCCTTGGACATGGCAAGCCATTTGGCATGCTGGTTGAACATGGAATCGATGACATGCACAAAGGCTTCGTAGGTGGCGAAAAAGCCGTGGCGACCGGTAAGCAAATAGCCTTCCAGCCAGCCTTCCAGCGTGTGCTCTGATAGCATTTCCATCACCCGTCCATCCGGTGACAGTTCGCCGCCATCGGCATCTTCCGGCAGATAGTCGGCTACCCAGTTTTTTTTGCTGACTTCATAGATGTCGTCCAGTTTGTTGGAGCTGTTTTCATCAGGGCCGAACACGCGGAAATTGTTCATGTTCAGGCTCATGATGTCGCGCAGGAACTTGCCCAGCGGGCGCGTGTTTTCAGCGCTGGTGGTTCCCGGCTTGGTCACTACGGCGGCATATTCGCGGCAGTCCGGCATATGCAGGGGTTTGCGCAACAGGCCGCCGTTGGCGTGGGGGTTGGCGCTCATGCGCCGCGTGCCCTTGGGCGCAAGGGCTTTGAGTTCGGATAACAGGCGGCCGTCCTGGTCAAACAGTTCCTCCGGCTTATAGCTGCGCAGCCAGTCCTCCAGCTGCTTGAAATGCGCCGGATTGTCGCGCACGTTGCCAAGAGGCACCTGGTGAGCGCGCCAGAAGCCTTCCACTTTTTTACCGTCAACCTCTTTCGGCCCGGTCCAGCCTTTGGGGCTGCGCAGCACGATCATCGGCCAGCGTGGGCGGACAGGCTGGCCGCTGCTGCGTGATTCCTGTTGAATCCGGCGAATTTCAAGTACACACTGCTCCATGGTGGTGGCCATAGCCTGGTGCATGGTGTCCGGGTCACTGCCTTCCACGAAATGGGGCGTCCAGCCGTAGCCCTTAAACAGGTTTTCCAGTTCCTCGTGCGAGATGCGCGACAGGATGGTGGGGTTGTTGATCTTGTAGCCGTTGAGATGCAGGATGGGCAGTACCGCACCATCGCGGATAGGGTTGAGGAATTTGTTGGAATGCCATGACGTGGCCAGCGGGCCGGTTTCAGCTTCGCCATCGCCAACCATTACTGCAACGATCAAATCCGGATTGTCGTAAGCGGCGCCGAATGCGTGGGAAATGCTGTAGCCGAGTTCGCCCCCTTCATGGATGGAGCCCGGCGTTTCCGGCGTGCAGTGGCTGCCGATGCCGCCCGGAAAAGAGAAATCTTTGAAGAACTGGCGCATGCCGTGTTCGTCTTCACCTTTGTTCGGGTAAATTTCGCTGTAAGCGCCTTCCAGATAGACCGGGCCGAGCACGCCTGGCGCACCATGCCCCGGACCGGCCAAAAAAATGGCATCCAGATCGTACTTGTTGATCAGCCGGTTGAGATGGATATAGGCGAAAGATAATCCCGGACTTGATCCCCAATGTCCCAACAAACGACTCTTTACATGCTCAATCTTGAGCGGTTCGTGCAGTAGCGGATTGTCGCGCAGATAAATCATGCCCGCCGCAAGGTAGTTGCAGGCACGCCAGTAGGCGTCAATCTTGCTTATTTCTTCCGGGAGAAGCTTTGTCGGTTGGGTGGGCATGGCTTATACCTCCGAGGTTGGTTTCATATAGGGCGGCTAATTTTTAATATTATACCGTCTCATTGTGACACCTTTATGCCATGTCGGCTGGAGAATCATCGCGATAACGTTAGTCTTTTAATTTACCAATTAAATCAATATATTGCCTTGCAAACGAAAAATACTCTCAATGTTTTTACAGTGGAAAGTATTTTTAAATCCCCAAAACGCAAAAAGTAAGTTATATCCCACACGCAAAATATGTAATGACTTACGCGGAAGTAGGTCATATCCCACAAAAAGTAAGTAATAACTTACAAAAAATAAGTCAAATTCCACGCTTTTGTTAAAAATCAGTTTATAAAAGCAATTATTATCAATTAGTTATATGTAGTTTTTTCAAAAGTAGGTCATATCACACGAAATAGGTGATATGACCTACTTTTTAGTCTCATAAAAAATACGTATTAATACCTATCTGATTAAGATACAACAATAAATAAAGTTGGCACGCCGATTGCTTTGTAACGATTACTATCAAGTTTGTTCGGTTCAGGGATGATGAGCCAAGAAGGCAATAGGAAGGAGTAATACGAACATGGGGGAAGGGCTCCTCCCCACGCTATGTGTCGATCTCGAACATCTGCAGACAGCGGCTTCGTTAGTGCAACCTTAAATATCAAACTTACGAAATTACGGGGAGAAACCCATCGTGAAACATTATAAAGTAAAAAGCTACGCGAGACAGGCTGGTATGACCTTAATCGAATTATCGGTTGTCTTGTTAATCCTGGTCGGTTTGGCGGGCTTGCTGATTCCTTATGTAGGCAGCTTTACCCAGACCACGCATGACAGCACCAACTCCAATAACGTGACGCAGTTAAATAACGCATTTTTGCGTTATACATCTGAAAAAAACAGATTACCACCGCATGTGGACTTATTAACCAATGCTGTAGCAGGGACGGGAACAGGGTCTTGCTCCACTGCGCAAACTGTAGGGAGCATTTATTGCGGTTTGGCGAATTCAACCTTGTTCACCCCAGTTTCCT
>JAQTLI010000537.1 GCA_028714995.1 Methylobacter sp.
TTCAGTACTATTACGGCATCGAGCGCACCCGGTTACCCGCCAAACGCTGGGGAGTGTTTCCGCACAAGCTAACCGACCGCACCCACCCTTTGGTCGCAGAAATCAACACCCGCTTCGACGTTCCTCATTCCCGCTTTAATGAAATATTCCAAAGCGATATGGAGAAACACGGCCTTAAGGTTCTGGCAGTCAGCAAAGAAGCCGGCGTGCATCTTGCCGTCAGCCCGGATGGTTTTCGTATTGTGTTTTTTCAGGGACACCCTGAATATGATGCCGTTAGCCTCCTGAAAGAATACAAACGTGAAGTCATGCGCTTTTACCGCAAGGAAATAAATGACTACCCGCCTTTCCCGGAAAATTATTTCAACGCAACCGTCCAGCAGATTTTTTCCGATTATGAACAACAAGTCAGATCGGCCAGACAAACCGGCAAGAGACTGGCTGAATTTCCTGAAGCCTTGGTGCTTGAACATCTCGACAATACCTGGGGTGACACTGCAAAAGCGGTGTTCAACAACTGGTTAGGTAAAATATATCAACTCACCAATCAGGATCGAAACCTGCCTTTTATGGATGGCGTAGACCCTAACAACCCGTTAGGTTTATAGATGCATAAATTTTTTTTGCAACAGGCAATCGATCTGGCCCTAGAGAATGCCAGTTCGGGCCAGGGTGGCCCTTATGGTGCTCTTATTGTAAAAGACAATAAGCTGATCGCCTCAAGTGGCAACATGGTCACCAGCACTCTTGATCCCACCGCTCATGCAGAAGTCATGGCTATACGACAGGCCTGCAAAAAACTGAATGATTTCCAGCTGCACGACTGCATTTTATACACCAGTTGTGAGCCCTGCCCCATGTGTTTGGGTGCAATTTATTGGGCGAGACTGAAAAAAGTCTATTTTGCCTGCAGTCGCCATGATGCCGCTGCCGCCAAATTTGACGACAGCTTCATTTACGATGAAATTTCTGTTTTGCCGTCCGAACGCACCATCCCCATGCTGCATTTGAATCTGCCAAATGCGTTGCAGCCTTTTAACATCTGGACTGAAATGACGGACAAGGTGACTTATTAGCCATCCAACCCATTATGATCCAGCTATTTTAATCAACCAGCCATCCTGATCGCCACATCCTAAAACAGCCTTGACACTGGCATCGATTCTAACGAAATTACCTGTTAACGCTGCTGGCAATTTTGCCTTAACCCGGTGAAAACTACTGTTGCTTTCAACTGTAAAATCTAGCGGCTGTCCTTTGGCCGTCAAGATGATGGTATTTGGGTCTGCCCAAGGCGAAATCATGAAAGAAAACTCTGATTCAGGCGCAACCTCAATTTTCTCGGGTTCTTTATACACAGGAAGACTAAACTCTCTGAACTTCGGTTTTGTACAAACCTCTTCTACCTCACCAGCAGAATAGGCAGATGCTGTGGCATTAAATAAAACTGCAACAATAAATATTGCGGCTTTAAACATTTTGGTTACTTTCATATTCCTTCCTCACTAATGATTTCTAATTATCAAAAACTCACTGTATTTAACAACGAGTCACTTTAATTATTTTTAATGTTTGAATCTCAGCCGCAAAAGCATTTGATCTGAAAAATAATCCACAAAAAAATCAAAGCCCTAATAAGCGCATTCATATCCTTCACACAAAACGGATGATGTCTTGTACAATATCGGCAGTTTAAATTTTAATTTTAGCAAGAGAACATCACATTGAGCGAACAAAATCAAGAAAGCTTGAATTATAAAAGTGCCGGCGTTGATATTGAGGCCGGCAATGAATTAGTTGAACGCATCAAGCCTATTGCAGCCAGAACACGGACAGCAGGTGTCATGGCGGGCTTGGGCGGCTTCGGCTCAATGTTTGAACTGCCTCTGGATCGGTATCAGAATCCGATCCTGGTTTCGGGAACCGATGGCGTAGGCACCAAGCTAAAACTGGCCAACGAATTAGGCGTCCATAACACCATCGGTATCGATTTGGTTGCCATGTGTGTCAACGACATTATCGTACAAGGCGCAGAGCCATTATTCTTCCTGGATTATTTTGCCACCGGCAAGCTGGATGTCGATGCCGCAGCATCAGTCATAGAAGGCATTGGCAAAGGCTGTGAACTGGCTGGCGCTGCCCTGGTTGGCGGTGAAACGGCTGAAATGCCGGGCATGTATGCTGATGGCGAATATGATCTGGCGGGGTTTTGCGTCGGTATTGTGGAAAAAAGCAAAGTGCTGGATGGCAGCAAAGTTAAAGTCGGTGACAAGCTGATCGGCATTGCCTCATCCGGCCCGCATTCCAATGGCTACTCATTAGTCAGGAAAATCATTAGCCACAGCAATTCAGCGCTCACCGATTCGTTCAATGGCATTTCCCTAGGCGAAGCCTTGCTGGAACCAACCAGAATCTATGTGAAGTCGTTGCTGTCACTACTGGAAAAAGTTTCAGTGCACGCGCTTGCCCACATTACCGGCGGCGGTTTAACCGAAAATCTGCCGCGGGTGCTTCCGACCGGCATCAATGCCAACATCAACCTTTCATCCTGGGAATTCCCTGAAATCTTCAAGTGGCTACAGGAACAGGGCAACGTCTCTCAAGCGGATATGCTGACCACCTTTAATTGCGGCGTAGGCATGATCGTCTGTGTTGCCGCCGAAGA
>JAQTLI010000538.1 GCA_028714995.1 Methylobacter sp.
CGGATCAGGAAACCATGCCTGAAGACGATTTGCTGTTGATCGTGGCCATTACCGGGGTGGACGCGCTTAATGCCAAGTACGGAGAACAGCGCTTTTTCCTGTATCACCGCAAACGTGTCTGGAACCCAAGTGAGAACAAGTGGATGGGATGGGAGCGCAAACGCGGGAAATTGCACGAGTTTAATCGACTCTTGCGCGGTGCAGACGACACTTCTTTTATGCCGATTCATGGGAAACCTGCGGTTGCTCCACCAGGTGTTCGTTATGTCATTACGCTTGATGCTGACACCAAATTGCCAATCGACGCGGTGCGACAGTTGGTGGGTACGGCCGCCCATCCGCTCAATTGGCCTGTCCTGGATCCGGTCACGCACTGCGTCATCAGCGGCTACAGTATTCTTCAGCCTAGAGTTACAGCGACCCTGCCGCCAAGGCGGGAGCATTCGTTGTTTCATCGGCTTTTTTCCGGTGCGTGTGGCATGGACGCCTATTCGACCGCCGTGTCCGAAGTATATCAGGATCTGTTCGGGCTCGGGACTTACAGCGGCAAGGGCTTGTATGAGGTCGATTCATTTGAAGCCGCTCTGGTCGGACGCGTTCCGGAAAACGCCTTGCTCAGTCATGATTTGTTCGAGAGCGTGTTCGCACGCTGTGCGTTTGTCAGCGATATTGAGTTGTATGACGAATTTCCATCTCACACGGAAGTTGCCGCGGCTCGCTCGCACCGATGGGCGCGTGGTGACTGGCAGTTATTACCCTGGATTATTGGTCCGCTAGGCAAAGGCATGCCGTTGATTGGACGCTGGAAAATGCTGGATAACTTGCGTCGAACTCTTTCAGCGCCGGGCGCCTTTTTTACCCTTTTGGCAGCCTGGGCTATTCCGAATGCGCCGATTGGTATACTGATGGGGATGGTATTGGTAGCGTTGACTTTTCCTGCCTTGCTGGCCGTCACAGGCGGAATGAGGCTTCGCGCCGACATTCCAGTGCGTAACCAGTTGCGCGCCACGGCAGAAAATGTGTTGCTGGGGTTG
The DNA here is from genome assembly GCA_028714995.1 of Methylobacter sp. Lineage (GTDB taxonomy): Bacteria > Pseudomonadota > Gammaproteobacteria > Methylococcales > Methylomonadaceae > Methylobacter_A. Next base: position 1,035 of record JAQTLI010000538.1, read on the forward strand.
GGCAATAGCCTGGTTACGCTGACACTGCTGGCACAACAGGCTTGGCTGATGACTGATGCCATCGCAAGTACCTTGGTGCGGCTGTTTATCACCCGACAAGAATTGCTTAAGTGGGTCACTACGCTACAAGCGAAGACAACGGCGGGATACACTGTGAAGGACCTTATCAGACCGCTCAGTAATATTAGTATTCTCATTGTTGGCGCTGGTACGGTAGTGCTGTTGTTCAATCCAGCTTCGTTTGAAGTTGCAGCGCCGTTCCTGTTGTTATGGTTATTGTCCCCAGTCATTGGCCATGTCCTGAGTTTGCCGCCAAGACTAAATCCGGCTGAATTATTACTTCCCGAGGATGCATTGCAGTTACGACAAGTCGCGCGTCGAACCTGGCGATTTTTTACCACCTTTGTGACGGAGCAGGAGAATCATCTGCCGCCGGATAATTTTCAAGAGGACCCTGAACCCGATATCGCCCATCGCAGTTCACCGACAAATTTTGGTCTCTATCTATTATCTGTACTCGCCGCACACGATTTTGGCTGGCTGGGTCTTATTGACACCATTGACCGGTTGGAGGCAACCTTAAACACGCTGAACAAGCTACCGCGACTGCATGGGCATTTTTATAACTGGTACGACACGCGCACTTTGCACCCGCTGGAGCCCAGGTATGTCTCCACCGTGGACAGTGGCAATTTGGCGGCACATCTTCTGGTACTTGTTCAGGGATTTAGGGATTTGACTCAGCAGCCGTATACGTTTTCCACCGTGTTAAACGGTATTGCCGATACCCACAGGCTGCTACTATCTGCGCTTGCCGAAACCAATGATGACCAGCGCATGCTCATAGTGACACAGGAAGAACTACAGAAAAAAGCGGATAAACTTGGGAATTTGTTGGCGAGTAAACCTGGTAACCAAGAGGATTGGGTATGGTTGTGGCGCAAAATAATTCCCTGTGCCGATAACCTGTTGGATTTGGCGCGCGGGTACGCCGCTGAGCGCGGCGAACTTATGGATGACAGCGAAGTGCTGGCGTGGGCGACGCTGCTGCATGATGACCTGCTCTCTCACGAACGCGACATGGAGAGTTTCGGCTTGTCGATACATGTCAGACTTCCCCGTGATGAACAGCAGAAACCGGAAGCTCAGCGCTGGGAAGCACTGACCCAGCGGGTAAATGCGCTGGCGGAACTTGCACATCAATTGTTCGATGAAATGGATTTTCGGTTTCTTTATGATCGTGATCGGCACTTGTTTTCGCTTGGGTATCGCGTTGAAGATGGTGTTATCGACGACAGCTATTATGATCTGCTCGCCTCGGAAGCACGCCTGACCAGCCTTATCGCTATCGCCAAACGTGAAGTGCCGAGTACTCACTGGTTCCACTTGGGGCGTAGGGTGACACGCACCACGAAAGGCACTGTGTTGTTGTCCTGGTCCGGCTCGATGTTTGAATACCTGATGCCGTCACTGGTGACTTATACGCCGCGCTACAGCCTGCTCGACCAGACCTGCCGCCTGTCCGTGCAGAGCCAGATTGATTACGGTGAACAGCGCAATGTGCCATGGGGTGTATCCGAATCGGCGGTTAATGGTCGCGACCGTTGGTTCACTTATCAGTAT
>JAQTLI010000539.1 GCA_028714995.1 Methylobacter sp.
GAAATGTTGCCCTCCCACGCTTACCCGAAGCTCAAGGCTTATCCACATTTGGTCGGCAATTACGGCGGCGCCTGGCAGGATCAACAAAAAGAATTTGCCGAGTTTCCGGGCAGCATTTTGATGACGACGAACTGCATCATTGAGCCGCAGCCTCAATACCGGCAGCGTATTTTTACCGCAGGCCCGGTAGGCTGGCCCGGTGTGCGCCATATCAGCGACAAGAATTTTGCACCGTTAATCCAGGCAGCCCATGCATTGCCGGGGTTTAAAGATGACTTCAGCGAAAAGTCCATCACCGTCGGTTTCGGCCGCGATGCGGTGCTGGGCGTGGCCGACAAAGTGATTGATGCGGTCAAGTCCGGAGCCATTAGCCACTTCTTCCTGGTCGGCGGCTGTGACGGTGCTTCGCCGGGTCGCAATTACTACACCGAGTTCGCCGAACAGGCGCCGAAGGACACCGTGGTAATGACCCTGGGCTGCGCAAAATACCGTTTTAATCAGCATGATTTCGGCGAGATCGGCGGTATTCCGCGCCTGCTGGATTTAGGCCAATGTAACGACAGCTACTCGGCGATCAAAATTGCCACCGCGCTGGCCGGTGCTTTTGAATGCGAAGTAAACGATCTGCCCTTGTCTCTGGTCGTGTCCTGGTTTGAGCAAAAAGCCGCCGCCGTGCTGCTGACCCTACTGGCGCTGGGTATCCGCAATATTCGCCTCGGCCCCACGCTGCCTGCCTTTCTGACGCCTAATCTGGTACAGGTGCTGGTAGACAAATTTGGGCTACAACCCATTACCACCGCACAGGCTGACATCGAAGCATCGCTGACACGCAACGCGGCGTAATTTTATCCTCTCCCTCGCTGCCGGAAATGAATAAGTGTTTCGCAACAATTCAGCCCTTCTTCCACTTTGAAATCCCCCTTTTTCAAAGAGAGCCTGAATACTTACAACCTTTCCGGCGGCATTTTTTTGGAGCCCAAACAAGCCATGAACACTCACGCCATTGAACTCACCACCCGAGACGGGGAACAGTTCCGTTTCGAATGCGCCGATGACCAGAATCTGCTGGAAGCTGCCGCCGACGCCCGTATTGTATTGCCCGCCCAGTGTGGACAGGGTAACTGCGGCACTTGTTATGCCGATGTTACCGACGGCGATTTTATTTTGGGCAAACACAATCCTGCCGCGCTGTCCTCAGACGATGAAGCAAAGGGAGGCACCCTGCTCTGTTGCACCTTTCCGCGCAGCGACTTGCGCATTGACCTGCCCTTTGATCATGACCGTATTCTGCTGGGTGAAATCAAAATCAGAAACGCCGAAATCACCGCCATCGATTCCGTCGGTGAAAATACCCTGCGCCTGGAACTACACCTCGCTCCGGATGAAGAAGGAGGCAGCGTAGCTGAATTTGAACCCGGCCAGTTCATGGAACTGGAAGTGCCGGGGCAAAACATCAAGCGTGCCTATTCGCTTGCCAATATAGGCAACTGGGACGGTCGACTGGAATTTTTGATCCGCTTGCAACCCGGTGGAGTTTTTTCCACCTGGTTGCGGGAACAAGCTGCTGTCGGGCAGACCATGATCGTTCACGGGCCAAAAGGGGCTTTCGGCCTGACTGAAAGCGGCCTGAGACCGCGCTGGTTTGTGGCCGGTGGTACCGGTCTGGCGCCGATGCTGTCGATGTTAAGGCGTATGGCCGAGTTTCAGGAACCGCATCCGGCGCGGCTGTATTTCGGCGCAAACCGCGCCGAAGAACTGTTTTGCCAGGCCGAGTTGCAAGCGCTGCAAGCGGAACTGTCCCAGCTTCAGGTGATTTACTGCGTCTGGAAATCCGATGATAGCTGGCAGGGCTTTTGCGGCACGCCGGTGGATGCCTTGACCCAGGATCTGGCGGATGCGACCATGTTGCCCGACATTTACCTGTGCGGGCCGCCGGCACTGATCGATGCCGCCGAAGCGGTCGCGCGAGCCAAAAGCGTGCCGGAGAAACAAGTGCTCAGTGAAAGATTCTTGCCTGCTTAAGTGACAAGCAACCGTTTCATATTAAAACATTAGATACCAGGTTCTGTTGACGTTTCACCAATCAGGTAGAACTTACCGTTTTGGATGGCATGAACAGGATAGAGTTAAGCAATGAAGAGTGGATAAGACTATTACCAAATTTGAAGAAGCTACCGGGGATTCATGTTGGCTTACCAGATATGTGCAGGCTATTTATTAGCGCATCCTTGTGGATATTGCGTTCGGGGTCACTGTGGCGGATGTTACCGCCAGCGCATGACAAGTGGAACAGCGTCTTCAAGCGATTTTCGCGTTAGTGTACAAATGGCGCACGGGAGGAACTGCTTGGCCATTTTTCTGAACATGCTGATTTACAGGATGTTTCTTTGGATGGCTCGTGATTAGGGCGCATGCCTGCGCTGCTGGGGCAGCAAACAGTACAGCCGGGGATGAAGCACTTGGACGCTCCAAAGAAGGCTTTGGCTGTAAAATTCACGCGCTTTGTGATGCCCTGGGCATGCCGGTTAAATTCATTTTGACCAGCGGTCAAGAGGCCGAGTGCAAGCAAGCGATCCCCTTGTTGGAAAACGTTAAGGCCTCAGCCGTATTGGCAGACAAGGGCTACGACACAAACGAGTTGCG
>JAQTLI010000540.1 GCA_028714995.1 Methylobacter sp.
AACGGCGCGATAGAGCTCTTGCCTAATCCGTCAATCTTGCTCCTATAAGCCCGCTTGTAATATGTAGCTCAATTACCAAAGATCGCATCAAGTTCATCAAAGCAATTCCAACATGTTCGACTTATTCACAGTTGTGTAGTACGCTGCAAACCTAGACCACAGGTCAATTGTCAATCGGCAAAGATTGACGGTTTCCCCCCCGTGCCAACATAGTGCGTTAGATTTAAAGATTATTTAAGTATGCCTTATATGTTTCTCGGCATTGTTTTGTTTCTGACTGGCTGCGCTCTGCAAAAACAGGAGCAAACACCTGCCATTTCAGCTGCAGCCAATGTCACCCCATCGTTTGTTATTCCTACCGTTAGAGAACGAATGCTATATCTTGCTCGCCAGGAATGGGAATTGTTCGGTCGGCCCGAAGTCAATTATGATATTGATCCGCCGGCAGTAACTTACCCGAATGAAGCAACCCATGGCCTTGAAAAGCTACCACCTTTTTTTAGCCGGATATTCATGTATTGGTATGCCGTAACAGATTTGCCGATTATCGGGTATGAAGGAGAAATCAGACCCTGGTCGGGCGCTTTTATTGTCTGGCTAGCCAGGAGTGCAGGAGTGCCTGAAAGCGATTTACCTTCTACCGTATTGCATTGGGATTATATTCAACATGTGATGGCAGCTGGTTCCGGAAACAGATTTGTAGGCCATGCCATTAACGCTTATGCCCCCAAGCCCGGAGACATTATTTGTGCACCGCGAGGTGAAGCTTTTATCCAGTCAATTCACAACTATAACGATCTAAGGCGTGGGGCTTACCACTGTGATTTAGTGGTTGCACAACGGCCTGGCGAACTTGATGTGATAGGAGGCAATGTCCTGGATGCGGTCAGTTTGGCTCATGTCAATCTGGATGGAGCGGGAAAGGTGCTACCCACAAAGGCCAGGCCATGGTCGTTGGCGATAGAACAGCAAAATTAAAATATACGGGAAATCCACAAAGCAGACATTCGCAATTATCCAATACCGGGATGGCTTAGAAGCTCTAGCCAATCCTTTACAGTCATTCAGATGTGTATTTTAAATTGTGATAACTTAAAGCTAATCGGCGCTGGCCACTCAAACAAGCTACTCGCTTTCTTTGCGCCGAAACAGCCGAATCCAGAACGCCATCTCAGCGAACATTCCCGCAACGAAGAACACAATAGCGCCCGAGGCGCTTCCGACGGCATACAATGCAAGTTTCGCATATCTTCCCGTTTTTTGCGCTCAATACAACAAAGCAGAGGTGTTAGCCAAGCTTGCTAATAGTCTATTATCCGAACTGAAAAGCTACATCGCCCCATAGATTGAGAATGTAATAGGTAAAACTAATCTAACTGTCGGCTATTGGTCGGACTGCGTCATTCCCGAAAGACCGAATTCAGGCTTCAGACCCTATCGACAAGCCCTAGATCTGGAAAAACGGCCACTCAGGATCAAGCCCGAGCAAGATTTGCCCTACCGATTCCAGCTTGCTTGCATTCAGGAAGCCGTGCTGGGTGATGACGTGAGCATCGCGGAAGTACCGCTCGAAGCTATATTCTTCGCGGATGCCCGTGGCGCCGGCGATCTCGTGAATAAGATCCACGGCCTGCGCGCATTCGAGCACGGCATGCGTCGAGGCCATCTGCATTTTGCCTTTGAGCTTTACCGTAATGGGCCTGCCGGCAAGGGCTTCCTGCCAAGCTTCCTCGAACGTTTCGAAGAAAAAGGCGCGGCTAGCGCCGAGCTTGGCTTCGGCCCGGGCGAGCTGCGATTGCACGACGGCATGGTCCTTGAGCGTCTTCGTGCCGAATGCCGGCGTCTTGGTGATGACAAGTTCTATCGCTTCATCGATGGCCGCTCGCGCTATGCCGAGCGCAGGCGCTACGAGGGCCGCGATCGCCGGCCAGACCGTCAACCGGTAAAGCGGCCCTTGGTAGGCGCTGCCCGGTTTCTTGAGTGGCCCCCATGGAACGGCCCAGTGCTCGGGAATGAACACATCCTGCATATCAACGTCATGGCTGCCGCTGCCGCGCATCCCCATCGTGTACCAGTTATCGATGATGTCGGCCTCTGACGCCGGAACGGCAATCAGCCGCGTTTCGGGCTTGCCATTAGTGTCCACGCGCAACTTGCCATTGTCATAAATATTCGCGAAACCGATAAAAACCGTGGCATGGTGCGCACCGCTGACATACGGCGTACGCCCTGAAATGCTATAGCCGCCCGCGACCGGAACGGCCTTGCGCGCGGGGTTGAAGGCGCCGACCGGAATCGCGTCGAACCCGAAAATCTCCTGTGCGGCCTGATCGCCAAACCAGGGCGCGAACATATCATGGGCGACGGCGATTTGCAGATTCCAGCCCGCGGCGCTGTCGATGCGCGAGACTTCTTCGATAATACGGCAGCCGGCAACCGGGTCGAGCTCGAAGCCGCCGAACGCCTTCGGCCGCCACAACCGGTAAAGCCCCGCCTGCTGCATCGCCTTGACCACCGGAGCGGCCAGCTTCCGGTCGCACTCGGCTCCAGGGGCATGCAGCCGGATAATCGATTCGATTTCTCGAATGTCTTTTAATAGAGTATCGGTTGTAGACATAAAGTCTCCTTGGTTTGCATCATAA
>JAQTLI010000541.1 GCA_028714995.1 Methylobacter sp.
CGTTCGTCGGCTTGTTCGGCACGGTGCTCGGCATCATGCATGCGATGCATGAGATTACTGCTAGCGGTTCGACCAGCCTGGATGTAGTGGCTGGTCCGATCGGCGATGCGCTGGTCGCTACCGCAATCGGTATCGCCGTCGCTGTTCCTGCTGTGTTGGCATACAACTTTTTCCTGCGCCGGGTTAAACAACACCGTTCCAGCCTGGAAAACTTTGTCGCCAGTTTTCTGCATATCGCCTTAAGTACGGACAAGGTATAAAAATGGCTTTTAAACCGCAATCGGAAGACGAAGGAGCGATGAGCGAGATTAATGTCACGCCGTTGGTCGATGTGATGTTGGTGCTGGTGATTATTTTACTGGTGACCGCGCCGCTGCTCACGCAATCGGTGCATGTGACCTTGCCGAAAACCGCCGAGACCACGGCGGATGTTAAGGAACAGCCGTTGCAACTGGGTGTCGATGCGCAGGGGGTTATAACACTGAACAAAGTGCCGCTGGCTGATCTGGCTGCCCTGGAAACGGCTTTGAAGGATGAGCTTTTGAGAAATCCTGAAATAGGCCTGCATTTATATGCCGATCAGGACGTTGTTTATTCAAAGGTTGCCGAAGTGATGGCGACCGTTCAACACGCCGGAATTGCCAAAATAGCCTTTGTGACTGTGGAGCAATAATTTGCCCGGTCAGGTCTGTACCTTTGCCGCTAGAACGGCAGCGGACTCAGTTATCTTTTGCGCCATAATCTGATGGAGCTGTTGCTGGTGGCGATTTGTGCGGTGTTGAGTGGTACCGATGGCTGCGCTACCGTAGTCATATGGGGGCAGGCCAAGCAGCTCTGGCTGCGGCAGCTTGCCGTTCTAATTTCAAATGAATGGCATTGAGTTTCTGTGTATCATTGGTGATTTGTCAACGCCGGCCACCCGCGTCGCCAGAAGCCGCCGGCGCTATTCTAACCCACGGTATCATCAATAATGCCAGGAAGAAAACCAGGGCCAGGATATGAAACAGGGTATTGATGGTGAGCACATCCGCTTCGCGCAACACCAGACGGTAAAGCTGCTTCAGCGCGGCCAGATCACTGTCTGGCAACGACGCGTCGCTAAATCGTTCCTGTAAGCCGCCCAACAGGGCTTGCGTTGTTGTCGAACCGGGTTTCACTGCCTCGCGCAATACAGCGTAATGTTCCTTATTCAGCCTAATCATGAGGGTGTTGGTGATTGCCAGGCCAATGGCTCCACCCAAATTTCGCATGAGATTATATAGCCCGCTAGCGTTTTTCACTTCTTCCGGCGGTAATGTGCCGAAGGTCATGTAATTGATGGGCAGGAAACAGAACATCAGGGAGAAGCCCCGGATCGCCTGCGGCCAGAAGAATTCCCAGTAACCCGCCTCATGGTTCAAATTGCCGTTCATCAATGTCCCGAGGCCGAAGCCAAATAGTCCCAAAGCCAACGTCAGGCGCGGACCCAGCTTTTTGGCGATCCGACCAACGACGAAAGCGGATGCGAACTGAAACAGTCCGGTGACCATGATGTACTGGCCGATCTGTAGGCTGTTTAGACCCTTGACGGTGGCCAGGTAGATCGGCATCAAGTAGATGATGGAGTAAAGCCCGATGCCGAGAATGAAACTGAATAAGCAACCTATGGCGAAATTGCGATTGCGGAACGCCCACAGGTCCACGATCGGGTGTTCGATGGTCAGTTCCCGATGGAACATCGCGATGCCGGCGGCTGTCGCGACCAGGCTGAAGAACACGATCTCGCGGCTTTCGAACCATTCTTCGCGTACGCCCTCTTCCAGTACGAATACCAGACTTCCAAGGAACACGACGATATACAGGATGCCACGGAAGTCTATCCGCTTCAGCAACGCCCAGTCCGGCTCGTCCACCCGCAAAAACAGCCCGGTGATCACGGTCACCAGTATTCCCGGCACCAGATTGATCAGGAACAGCGTCTTCCAGGATGCCACCTCGGTGAGATAGCCGCCCAGCACTGGACCCGCCGTGGGCGCGACCGTTACTACCATGGCGACGACAATTGTCATCGTGGGCTGAAGACGGCGCGGGAACAACGTGTAAGTCACGGCGAATACCGATGGGATCATCGCCCCTCCGAAAAACCCCTGGATGGCGCGGAACGCCACCATGGACGGCAGATCCCAGGCGAGCGCGCACAACAGGCTCATCACGGTGAAGCCGCCGCAGGACAAGGCGAACAGATAGCGCATAGACAGCGCCCGTCCGAGCCAGCCTGACAATGGAATGATAGCCACTTCCGCCACAAGATAGGAGGTCTGCACCCAAGTGATCTCGTCCCGGGTCGCCGATAGTGCGGCCTGGATCTGTTCCAGAGAACTGGCAACAATCTGGATATCCAGGACCGCAAGGAACATACCGAATACCATGGCGAAAAATCCAATCCATTGCTGGGGGCTGACCGTCTTCTCGGTAGCGTCGTTTGCGGCCGCGATCTCGGGTGGTGTTTTGCTGAGGACTGGTGGCTGGGGCGAGGCGGACTTTATTACCGATGCCATGGCAGCCTACCCGACCCTGACCTTAACTACCGTGGAAAGCCCCGGCTTCAGGCGGCTCAGGTCAGTACCAGGCTTGAACCGGATCTTCACCGGCACG
>JAQTLI010000542.1 GCA_028714995.1 Methylobacter sp.
ATCAACTTTGATGATAACGCGGTGGCGATTCATCCCGATATTCTGGCTATGAAGGACCCGGCGCAAGAGGACGACAAAGAAAACCAGGCCCAGAAATTCGGGCTTAACTATATCACTCTGGCTGGCAATATAGGCTGCATGGTCAACGGCGCCGGACTGGCAATGGCAACCATGGACTTGGTGAAACTTAAAGGCGGCAGGCCGGCAAATTTCCTCGACGTTGGCGGCGGCACGACCATTGAAAAAGTATCCGAAGCGTTCAAGCTGATTCTTTCTGACCATAGCGTTAAGGCTGTGCTGGTTAATATTTTTGGCGGCATCGTACAGTGCGATATCATCGCGGCTGGCATTTTGGCCGCCGTTGAAGAAGTCCATGTCGCCGTCCCCGTGGTCGTGCGGTTGGAAGGCACCAATGCCGAACAAGGCAGAGCCTTGTTAAGCAACACGGGCCTGAATTTATACGCAGCGGTTGATCTGGATCACGCGGCAGAACAGGTCGTAGCATTGGCGGAGGCCGTATGAGCATTTTAATCAACAAACACACCAAGGTTATCTGTCAGGGATTTACCGGCAAACAAGGCACGTTTCATTCCCGGCAGACTTTAGATTACGGCACGCAATTGGTCGGCGGCGTCACTCCGGAACGCGGTGGAGAAACTCATTTGGGCCTGCCGGTGTTTAATACTGTTGAGGAAGCAGTAAAAGGCACAGGAGCCGATGCCAGCGTCATTTATGTGCCGCCTTTTTACGCCGCTGACGCCATTCTGGAAGCGGTAGATGCCGGCATTAAGATCATCGTTTGCATTACCGAAGGCATTCCGATTTTACACATGCTGCGGGTCAAGGCGGCAATGGCCGGATCCGGCGCCCTGTTAATCGGCCCAAACTGCCCCGGCGTGATTACGCCGGGCGAATGCAAGATCGGCATCATGCCGGGCAGCATCCACTTGCCGGGCTCGATCGGCATCGTTTCCAGATCAGGCACATTAACCTATGAGTCGGTGGATCAAACCACAAAACAAGGCTTGGGACAAAGCACCTGCGTCGGCATAGGCGGTGACCCCATTCACGGCATGAACTTTGTCGACGTACTCAGCCGTTTTCAGGCCGATGAACAGACCAAAGGCATCGTTATGGTCGGCGAAATCGGCGGCGGCGAAGAAGAGGAAGCTGCTGAGTATATTAAAGCCCACGTAACCAAACCAGTCGTCGCCTATATCGCAGGACTTACCGCCCCTGCCGGAAAGCGCATGGGCCATGCCGGCGCGATTGTGACCGGCGGCAAAGGCACGGCAGAAGGAAAAGTTGCCGCGCTTAAAGCGGCGGGGATCGAAGTGGTGAGTTCGCCAACTGATATTGGTGTGGCAATGAAACGTTGTTTGTAAGTCACCGACAACCCACATGAAATACTAACTAATCTTACTGCTGCGAATGACCTTAAAAATAGCCCTGGCTCAAACCAATTTCCTGGTCGGTGATATAGCCGCTAACGTTAACAACATCGTCGAAGCCGCCATCCATGCACGTGACGAATTGGGCGCGGAGATTATCGTCTTTCCTGAACTGACCATTACCGGCTACCCGGCAGAAGACCTGTTATTGCGCGCCGACTTTATCGCCGCCGCCAATAACGCCCTTTACCAGCTTGCCGACCGCGTTGCCGATATTGCGCTGGTGGTGGGTTTCCCTGAGCGTGACGGTGATAAAATCTACAACAGCGCGGCGGTGCTGCATCAAGGGGCGGTAGTGGCATGTTACCGCAAACAGGCGCTGCCCAATTATGGCGTGTTTGATGAGCAGCGTTACTTTACTGCTGGCAATCAGCCCTGTGTATTTGAGTTTAATGGCACGTTTATTGGCCTGACGATTTGCGAAGATGTTTGGGTAGGCGGCATTATTGAAGCCACCAAACAGTCTGGGGCAGATTTACTGCTGACCCTTAACGCTTCACCGTTTAATTCGGGAAAAATGCATCAACGCGAAGCCGTTATTTGCGGCCAGGTTAAAGCCGCGCAGATTCCGCTGGTTTACGTCAATCAAGTCGGCGGCCAGGATGAATTGATTTTCGACGGCGCTTCTTTTGTCGTAGACGCAGACGGAGACATCGTGTTTCGTGCTGCAGAATTTAAAGAACAGATCAGCGTGATCGAGTTTGACGGCAATCAGCCCATAAAAAGGACCTGTGCGCCGCTTTATAATGAAATCTCCAGCGAGTATCTGGCCCTGGTGCTGGGCATTAAAGATTATGTGCGCAAGAACGGTTTTCAGGGGGTGATTTTAGGCGTATCCGGCGGCATTGATTCGGCGCTGGTTCTGGCTCTGGCAGTTGATGCCTTGGGCGCTGATAAAGTTGAAGCCGTTCTGCTGCCGTCCCGCTATACACAGGACATGAGTAATGAAGATGCAGAACTGGAAGCCAAGTCGTTAGGCGTGCACTACCATACCATTCCAATCGAGCCTGCTGTTAATGCCTTCACCGGCATGTTGGCCGATATTTTTGCCGGTACGGCTAAGGATGCCACCGAAGAAAACATTCAGGCGCGGTGCCGTGGCGTGGTTTTAATGGCGCTATCAAACAAACAGGGCAAGCTGCTGCTGACCACCGGCAATAAAAGCGAAATGAGCGTGGGTT
>JAQTLI010000543.1 GCA_028714995.1 Methylobacter sp.
CGTCCTCCGTCCGCCACGACACACAACTTCGCGTTGCTACGCTGTGCGCCATGGCTACCGTAATGACTTTACGCCGCGTCGGATGGTCTTGCATTTTGACTACGCTTCCGGTAACGCTACAACTTCGTCAAAACGCCCGATCGCTACGGCTACGCGGGGGTCGTCGTACACCGCTCCACTAACGTTACGCTTCCTGTACTCCTTCGCAGTAAAGAAATGCTGATGGCCGTATCGTATAAAGCTAATTGCTCGTAGTTATCCGACTCAAGTTTTAAGGCTGATTGCAGTTTCCGGTGTAGCGTTTCAGCATCGTAATTCGCAGGATTTAGGCCTTGTACAGATGCGTTCATTAACAAATTGAGGGCATCGGTAATGTTTTTTTCTGAATCATCATTGCCCAACCAGACCAATTCGTGGTCGGTCATTTTATAAAGGGTTTCAAGATCTTCCGCGCGATTTTGAAAACTCGAACGCATCAGATAAGGATGCTGTTTTGCAGCAATAATTGCGCTGATTTCCTTGGCTACACTGATTTCCTTGATTACACTGGATCCCTTCGCTACCTGGTCGACAGCATCTTTTTTCTGCGTACAAGATTGTAAAGGCAGGAATAAGAAAAGAAATATCAGTAATCGAGGCAAATAGGGTTTTATTTCGCGGCTTTGCTGAAAAAATAATCTGATGGTATTGGACATAATAAACTCAGTATTGTAATTATTTTGCTAATGTAACCGCCTATGTACAATATAACGCATCTATGTTTGATAAAACCATATTTTACTCAGTTCTTGATACCCCATGAGTGCAGAAGGTGTCTCACTTCAACAAAAGGGCAACGCAATGACAAGTCTCACTTTTGTAAGATCTTGGGGGTGTTCAGGTTTTAACATGGTACTTGTCTCGATATAGCAATGAGACGGTCATTTTTGCATCAAATAACAGTTATTTGATCCGTGCTTGCGGCGATAGAGTATTGTGGATAAAAAGCCACCGATCAGACAAATCCCACGATTTATCAAGAACTCCTTGCAAAACAGCGTCATGGCCGTAAATATCCGGATAAAACGCTAAGTTGTCATACTGGTCAAAAAATGACGTGGTATAGAAAAACAATACGGGTATCGGATTTTTTAATGTGACTCGCTGCATTTTGTCTGATTGCATGGCTAGCTGGATAGCTTCTCTGTCCCATCCCGCCTGGTTTTTTAGGGCAAATTCAGCCAGCCCTTCAGGGTTCTCGACACGCACACAGCCGTGACTGAAATCTCTCCGTGATTTGCTAAACAAGGCATTAGCCGGCGTATCATGCATATAAACGTCATTCTCGTTTGGAAAAATAAATTTTACCCTGCCCAATGCATTCTTTCTTCCCGGGAGTTGTCTGACTCTTAATGAGCCTTGTTTTAGCTGTTCAAATGATGCCAAAGTTACAGATTGTATCTGACTGCCGGAGCCCGTAACTATCTCCATATTTTCCTGGGCAAGATAATTAGGATTGTTAATTAATTTGGGCAATATTTCTGTTCTCAGGATACTGGTAGGCACGTTCCAGTAAGGCATGAAATCGATAAAGCGCATTTCCGCCATCAATACCGGCGTTTCAGTTTTCATTGCTTTGCCGACAACAACCTTCATGTTGATTATGTTTGCGTTTGGCTTGCCGATAGCGTCAAACGCCCATAACTGGAAGGCTGGAATATTAACGACGATTGATGGTCCGGCACTGAGTTCGGGTAACCAGCGCAGCCTTTCCATAGCCAATTCAATTTGCATCACCCTTTGACTTAAAGGCACGTTGAGTGCGGCTACAGTACCTGTACCTATAGTGCCGTCAGGGGCCAAGCCATGCCGTTGCTGGAATTTTTTAACGCCTTCAACGATGTTGCCTGTATAGCGTGAAGATTTTTCAGGGATAACTTTTTCACCTTCGGGGAGATCGCCGATAGTGATCAAAAAATGGCGCAGGTCCGCAATTTGCGGGTGACTATCGCCGGGTCGCAGCGTTTTTTGAATGGACAGATTTAAAGGTGGCGTATTCGCGGAAAGTAGCCGATAAGTGGCTAATGCCTGCTTCAGTTTTTGATATTGTCTTAAAATTGGTTCAACTATCTGGGGTATCTGAGACAGCGTGCCTTGTTCCAGGCCGAGTTTAATCAGCGCTGGAAAATCAATTGACTTTTTTTTCCTTAACTTTAATTTAAAATTTATCCCTAGCGGATTCACCCGGCCATAATGCAAATCATGCATGAAACGCAGTAAAGATATGCTGATGGCCGTATCGTATAAAGCTAATTGCTGGTAGGCTTCCGACTCAAGTTTTAAGGCTGATTGCAGTTTCCGGCGTAGCGTTTCAGCATCGTAATTCGCAGGATTTAGGCCTTGTACAGATGCGTTCGCTAACAAATTGAGGGCATCGGTAATGTTTTTTTCTGAATCATCGTTGCCCAACCAGACCAATTCGTGCCCGGTCATTTTATAAAGGGTTTCAAGATCTTCCCCGCGATTTTGAAAACTCGAACGCATCAGGTAAGGATGCTGTTTTGCAGCAATAATTGCACTGATTTCCTTGGCTACACTGGGTTCCTGATCAGCAGCAACATCTTCTGCGCGCAGAGATTGTAAGG
>JAQTLI010000544.1 GCA_028714995.1 Methylobacter sp.
AAACCATGACATCAAATCCGTCATTTACCAATAATTCAGCGGCTATATAAGTCTCTGCAACATCAGGAAACAAGGTTTTCTGATCGGCTAACACTTCCAACTTGACCAGCTTGTGGCCGCCGAGCAGTTCCCTGCCCAAACGGCAGGTTCTTACCGCGTCTTCCGCAGTGTAACAACCGGCGGTATTGGGCAGGATGGTGTATTTGTCCGGTGAAATGACATCCAGCAGATTAGGCTCACCGGGATTCTGGCCGATATTGGTGCGCCGTATTGCAACCGTCACAATTTGCGCGCCGCTGGCTTCAATAGCCAGACGGGTTTCTTCCAGATCCTTATATTTTCCTGTGCCGACCAGCAGCCTTGAATGGTAAGAGATTCCTGCAATAACAAGGGAATCATCCTGCCCGCCGCCAATGGCATGAACAATTTCCAGGCGGTCTTCAGCCTTTAACAACCGTGCATCATATTGATCAAACGGCAAAATTTCCTTATTCAATTCAACCGCTATTTTTTTGCCTTTCAGCCCCATGTCAGCAATAACACCTGCAACATTGCAATTTTCAGCAAGCTCACGGGTTTCACCATTTACATAAACAAGCATGTATTTAAACTCCAGCTTTGTTGCTTGTTGCTCTGCGTTTTTGCACAGCAACAGCGAATTTTTTCAGTAGCGGAACGGTATCATCCCAGCTCAGGCAGGCATCGGTAATGCTTTGTCCATAAGTTAACGGCTGCCCGGCAATAACATTCTGACTGCCTCCTTTAATATGACTTTCAATCATAACGCCCATAATTCTGTGGTCGCCGTTGGCTATTTGCCCGGCCACATCCTCGCCCACAATAAGTTGGCGCTGGCATTGTTTTAAACTATTGGCATGGCTTAAATCAATCATGATATTAGGTTTAATGTTTGCCTGTTCCATCGCTTCCGCAACATGCTCGACACTGACTGCATCATAATTGGGGCGATCATTTCCGCCTCTTAAAATGATATGCACATCTTCATTGCCTGTTGTTGAAAAAATGGCGGAATGACCGGCTTTAGTCAGCGACAAAAAGTGATGAGGGCTCATTGCAGCACCGATTGCATCAATGGCAATCTTTATAGTGCCGTCAGTCGCATTTTTAAACCCGACCGGACAAGACAGACCTGAAGCCAGCTCGCGGTGAACCTGACTTTCCGTGGTTCTGGCACCGATGGCGCCCCAGGCAATCAAGTCCGAAACGTATTGCGGGGTAATTAAGTCCAGATATTCTGTTGCCGCCGGTATGCCTTGCGCATTCAAATCCAGCAATAATTTCCTGGCAACGCGCAACCCTTTATTGATATTAAAACTGGAATCAAGATCAGGATCATTAATTAAGCCTTTCCAGCCCACTGTAGTGCGCGGTTTCTCAAAATAAACCCGCATAATAATCAACAGTTCATCCTTAAACTCGTCTTTGACAACTTTCAAACGCCGGGCATATTCCTGTGCGGCTTCTGTGTCATGAATGGAGCAAGGTCCCACCACAACCACCAACCTGTCATCCTTGCCTGTCAATATATTATGAATATCTTGCCGGGCCTGCAGGGTAGTTTTTGCCGCTTCATCGCTAATGGGCATTTCATTGTGAACCTGATCCGGCGCGATGACTTCTTTGGTCGCACAAATCCTCAAGTCATCAGTTTTATATTTAGTTTGCATGGAAGCTATCAACTCGTTGCTTTATTGCAGGATTATTGCTAGAAAAATATCATTTTAACTGTTTTTACAATCCTTTTGTTAGTTTTTGCCAAAGACGAACCGGTATGCCGCTGTTCCACACTGTATGAGTTGTTTCTGCTTTTATCCTGCCTACTTGTTCTTGTCGGTTAATTTGTGAAACGTCATGGCTGCCTGAACAACTGGGTGGGTGATGGCAATGGCTATGTAGGCGACATCAATCTTATAGGCGGTACTTATATAGGGGAAATTAGCACTCCGGGAATTGAGGTTCCTGGCATGGGGCGCTCGTTCAATGTCGGCATGACAGTTAACCACTAACAAACATAATCCGGATGGAGCAAGGTTAAACCTGAATAATTCGTACCCGGAATTATTTTAGCTTTAGCCGCGCCTTATCCAGACTTCATCGTCGATACGCATTTGTCTTATCAGCTCACCAAACAACTCCCCTCCTCCGTCAGTATTAACAATCTCAAGCACTGGCTGTACCACTTCTTTACACAGCGGACTTGTATAGCCGAATTGAAATATAAAATATTTTCTCTCTATTTGGCTTTCCCCTTTCTATACCCATGGCTTTCTCTTTATAATTCAGTGCGATCAATCAGGGCATCTGTGCCAATCCCAGAGCCCTGCCATCGAGCTAATGCCCCGAAACAGTGAGTGCTTCTTTTGATAGCAAAGGCACGTTCTGGATTACCTGAGTAAATTATGCCCACATTTATATGTAATAATCCGTTAATAAAGGACTGGCATTATCAACGCCTGTTACAGTGGATGCCGCCGCTGAAAAAATAGAGGCTAAAAGCATATATCACCCGAAAATAAAACTCGATGCAAAAGGCAATATTTATTTAACCAGGAGGCTTAAATTGGAGGGTCGCCATAGCGATCATGTATGCTT
>JAQTLI010000545.1:0-988 GCA_028714995.1 Methylobacter sp.
GCTAATCATCTGGATTAGTTGGGCCGAAACAGCGCATTGGTTATTAGGCTTGCTTTTGGGTATTAACATGATTTTTATGGGGTGGTCACTGGTTAAAATAAGCCTGCATCACAAAGAAAATTTGTAGTGTATTCGTAAGCATTAAGCTCATCCGGTCATCAGGCTCTGCGCCACACTTCATTGAATAGTTACTGATAATTTTTTCAAGGAGCAAACAGACCGTGCAACTGCAAAACATAGGACTTATCAAGAAATTAGTTATGGCTTTGATTTTTGCCGGGGTTGTATTGCTTATTGGACATGAACTGGAACTTTATCTTCCTGATCTGGAAGTCACGATTCAGGAGTTGGGTGCTTTTGCGCCGCTGGGCTTTATTACGTTATTTGTCGTTCTGACGCCTCTTTTTGCGTCAGTCGATGCGCTCTGCTTTGCTGCCGGCTTATTATTCTCAATCGGTGCTGGAGAGTTTTACATCATCATCGCAACATATTTGGCATCAGCGCTTATTTTTTTTCTGGGGCGTTATTTATTGCGGGATAGAGTACTAATGTTCATTGCTGAACATAAGCGTTTTTCTGGACTCAACACAGCAGTCAATGACAATGCATTTAAACTGATGTTTTTATTGCGTCTGACACCTTTGCCATTTGCAATGCTGAGTTATGCTTTATCGGTTACCCAGGTCAGGTTCTGGCCTTATTTGACCGCTACCAGCGGTATTTTAATTTACAACACCAGTCTGGTTTATTTTGGATATACCGCTAAACATCTGGCGGGGTTAGTCAGTGGAGTTTCACCGCAAAACAGTGTTTCATATCCGATGCTGGCAATGGGTTTAGTTATTTCCTTGGCGGTGTTGATCTATGTGGCAAAAATTGCGGCTGATACTGTAAAACGACTGAATTTAGATAAAATTGACAAGGAAACTCCTTAAAGGGATTTCAATATGTAGCCTCGTACAATTTATTATGAATTTAAAATTTTTGA
>JAQTLI010000545.1:998-2608 GCA_028714995.1 Methylobacter sp.
GGATGTTATTTATGGAACATAAGAGCAATAAAAAACTGATCACAAAAGTGCTAATAAGCGGCGGTATTATTGCCATGTTGAGTTATTTATTTCATCCTGGTGTCGGGCAGTTCAGCGTTATGATCAATGGCGAGCCTGTTGCGGAACCGTTAGCTCGTTTTGCGGCTATCCCGACATTTCTGGTGATTATGCTAACCACCGGTTTACTCATGGTGTTGCTGTTTTTAGGGGTGGGTGTGCTTATGTTTCTGGCCGCCATGCTTTTTGCTTTTGCGGTTTGCGTCATTATTGCGCCTTATTTCTGGCCGGTGCTGGTTATTATTTTTCTGATCATCGCGCTGATGGCTTTTAGTAATGGTAACAAAGTCTGAGTGATTACGGCGCAATCATGCCGTTTTGCAGATAACCCTCTTCATAATTGAAAACGATATCTGCGTCAGGAAGCAGCAGCCCATCACTCTTGCCTTTGTAATCAAGACGAAACAACATATCTTTAATAACGTTGATGCGGGCCGATTGTTTGTCGTCAGCCCTGACAATTGTCCATGGCGCGGTCAAGTGATGGGTTCTGGCAAACATGATGTTACGGGCCAGGCTGTATTCATCCCAATGCTTATGCGCCGATTTATCGATGGGACTGCTTTTCCATTGCTTGAGCGGATCCTGCTCCCGGTCCTTCAGGCGTTTATTTTGTTCATCTTTACTGATATCCAGGTAATATTTCAGCAATTTGATGCCAGAGCGAACCAGCATCTGCTCGAAGTCGGGCACGGTTTCAAGAAACTCATGGTATTGCTCATCTGTACAGAAACCCATCACCCGTTCCACACCTGCACGGTTATACCAGCTGCGGTTGAATAATACCATTTCCTGAGCAGCGGGAAGATGTGCTGCGTAACGTTGAAAATACCAGCTACTGATATCCCGGTCAGAAGGTTTTCCTAGAGCCACAACCCGCGTTTCACGGGGACTCAGATGTTGAGTAATGCGTTTTATAGTGCCGTCCTTTCCACCAGCGTCCCGTCCTTCAAAGATGACCAGAATCTTATCGTTATGCTTGATAAAATGATTCTGGAGCTTAACCAGTTCGATTTGTAACTTATATAGGGTTTTTTTGTAATCTTTCCTTTTCATTATTCTTTTTCCATTTCTGCCGTATAATTTCCGTAGCGCGCAGCGCCATTGAGTTTTGCGCGTTTATAAAGCGCATCTTGCGCCGCCTTGATATTTTCCGGTTTTCCCTGCCACGCTTGCAGCACCGGTTGCTGCAATGCCCGTCCGTAGGAAAAGCTTAGCTGCCACGGTGCATTGCCGGCTACCGCATTCATGGCATTAAGATTTGCGGTGGCTTCCTCTGGTGTCTGTCCACCGGAAAGAAAATTAATCCCCGGCATAGCCGCAGGGACGGAACGGAGCAACTGAGTCAGGGTTTTTTCGGCGATTTCTTCTGGATTTGCCTTACGTTGAGCATCCTTGCCCGGCACGATCATGCTGGGTTTGAGCACCATATATTCCAGTTCCACCCGATGTCTGTGCAAAGCATGAAATACCGCATGTTGGACGGCTTCCGTCACTTCAAAGCAGCGTTCGATTGTGTGATCGCCATCTAA
>JAQTLI010000546.1 GCA_028714995.1 Methylobacter sp.
TCCGCTATGTCTTGCCCACCAGCATTGGAACTGTTACCTTCAGAACCATGATCGAAAGCAATTTCCTTCCGGGCAATAATAATGATGTCCGGGTACGTCCACGCCAGATGATTCGATTCATGCACCCACTGGAATTTGAACCGCGTTTGAGCCTGATCGCTTGGGACGAATTTTTCATCCGCGCCAATTCGACGCCTGCAGGCGGCCAGTCCGGCTTCGATCAGAACCGCGCATTTGCAGGCCTCGGCTGGACCTTCAATAAAAGCTTCCGAGCTGAAGCGGGTTATCTCAATCAGTATCTGGATGATGCTACCCATACCAATAACACCATGCACCACTTGATTATGGGGTCGCTATATATCAACTTCTAACCCCTATTCTTCAACCCGGTGACAGATATTTTAATGATAAAGCTCACCGCTATTATGGAGCATCAGCAAAAAGCTACAGGTACGGCGTCTTGCTCGGTGCTCCCTGTTATCTTGGATCTTGAGGAAGTCTGCCCGATGGTATCAACATAAGGTTGTTCGTGGGGCGGTTGTAAATATAAGCCCATCCGGGGGATGCTCTCACCGCTTCGAAGTCGGACGTACATAGTTTCACGAATGTATTCCGTTGACTCCGGGAAATTTGACTCTCATTCCTTGTACATATGCAGACGTAACTTCATTAAGTCTGGATCGCGGAGGCGATAGACCTCGCCCTGTAAAATGTCGGATGGGTTGTCTGATGGATCAACACTGGGATAGGAGTCAGTCTTGTAGAGCTTGTCCCGATATCTCGTCGTAGCATGCCGTAGACAAAAAGGCATGTATACTTCATTCTGGTTGCTTAAGTGCTCTGACTATAGTGACAAGCGCGATGAGGCCTTCGAAACGTTGGCACCGAAGTAAGATATTGTGTATGTTTCAATATCTTACAGAGTAGCTATTTCCAAATACCAATAAAACTATGCGCACCGGATTTTCTTATTCGGCATAACTCCCAAAATATGTATGATATCCAGACATTAAATAGCATCAGAAGATGAAACTGCTTACTATAAGATTTTCTGTTTTTCAGATATTAATTCTAAGCAATTCTAATTCGATAATATTGGATGAGGGTAAAACCAACAGACTCCTGGCCTCTTTACACTGAAATAGACGCGCAATGAAATTTAAATCGATTATAAAAAAACACACTCTTGGGATTTCCCTGGTGGTATTTTTTATATTTCTTGAAAACTGTACCTGGATTTTAGAGCCTACTTTTTTTGGCAAGCTGCTGGATGCGCTCATCGATAAATTTTATAACGATGATTTAAAAACTGACTATATTTTTCCGTTATGTTTGTGGATCGGTATATATTTGCTGAATACGCTGGGAGGTGCATTGAGCAGGTTATACAGCGGAAAGATATATTCGAAAATATATGTCGATATTGCCGGCGAAGTAATCTCGAGTTCAATGATAAAAGGTCTTTCATCTTCCAGAATCCTGGCCCGCGCCGAATTGGCAAAAGAATATGCGAGCGCTTTGAAAGACCGCCTGCCGGAAGTTATTTGGTTGGTTTTCGCCACTTTCGGCGCTATCTTTGCGCTGTTTTTTTACGATTGGCGTATCGCAGCGATCTGCTTCGCCGTTATTTTTCCGATCGCTTTCATCTATAGCGGTTACAGAAAAAACGTGGTCGAATTGCAGAAAGATTTACACGATAAACGAGAAGACTTGTACGCATTATTCGAGGATCAAAATACCGAAGCCATTAGGGATTATTATCATAGATTGATTACGCCTCAAACCAGGATCTCAAAATGGAATTCGCTCAACTATACCGTTACCAAGCTGTTGTTGATGGTTATTTTGGTCGTCGTGCTGTTTATCTGCGTTGATATCGACAAGTTTTCTACGGGCAAAATTTATGCAATTGTTTCGTATTTGTGGACGTTCATCTTATCTACCGATTACTTACCGGGTTTGATGGAAAGCGTTACTTCGTTGATTGAGCTGAACGGTCGGCTTAAACAGGAAAATAAATGACCAATACCGATAGTCTTACTTCGGCAAATCTTCGAAAACGCGTGAAATGCGGCTGGTGGTCTCAAAGACAACAGGCCCTTCGCCATTCGACGCGAGAAAGCTGTCGATGTGCGTAAGGGTCTTCTCGATTCGCCTATGAAAGTTCCGATCGTAACTGACAGGATGGAATCCAAAAACGAAAGTCGCAGGGCGAAGCTGCGGTTTGCCGGACCAGTTAAAGTTAAAAATTTCAATCATCTCATTGCCGGTGACATAATCCACCAAGCTGCCGTTGTCGGGAATTTCCAGGATCGGAATGACAGGCTTTCCATCTGTCGCGGGATTCTGCGCATTGGGATAATAGGGCTGTGAAATATCAGTTATGGGCTTCCAGTGTTGGCGATTCCATATGTAAAGCATGCCGTTTCCGTCATGACGCGATTCCTCAATCCTTGCCCAATTGTTAGCGCTGCTGTCGGCCATGAATCCATCCTCGGCGAGAGCCTTGAGTACGTTTGTATCGGCCGCCCAGCTTCCGGTTCTAAATGCAGTCGGTTTTCCCAAGCCGTGAGCAGTGAACAAAGTATCTGCAGCCCTTAG
>JAQTLI010000547.1 GCA_028714995.1 Methylobacter sp.
GCCTGTGGATCGTCATTACGGCGGGACAAAGCTTTTGCCGAAGCAAAACCACCCATTGCCGTTGGTGATGTTGTGCAGCGCTCTGCGCCACCGGCAACCATTACATCAGCATCGCCGTATTTAATTAAACGTGCAGCATCGCCAATGTTGTGCGTACCTGTGGAACAGGCAGTAACGATGGCGTAGTTAGGGCCTTTTAATCCGTATTTGATTGAAAGGTTGCCTGAAATCATATTGATAATGTTACCAGGAACAAAAAATGGCGAGATACGACGTGGGCCACTTTTATCATAGGTTGCATAGCATTCTTCAATCCCGGTAATCCCACCTATACCCGATCCAATTGCAACGCCGATACGTTCGGCATTAGCCTCAGTAACTTCAATACCTGAATCTTCAATAGCTTGGCAACCCGCTGCGATACCATAATGGATGAAGCCATCCATGCGTTTGGCATCTTTTTCAGGAATATACTGGGTAATATCAAAATTTCTGATGACACCGCCAAAGGTGGTGGCAAAAGGAGAAATGTCGAAAGAATCAATTGGGCTAATGCCACTTTTGCCATTAATAATACCATCCCATGTTTCCAAGACAGTGTTAGCTAAAGGCGTGACAGCGCCTAATCCAGTTATTACAACTCGACGTTTGCTCAATGTGATTTACCGTAAGAAAAGTGAAGATGGATACAAGGGGCTTGAGTTTTTAGTGGATGAACCTGGTTCATCCACTAAAAATAGATTTTATGCGTTGTTTTTTACTACGTAATCGATAGCTTGCTGAACAGTTGTAATTTTTTCAGCTTCTTCGTCTGGAATTTCACATTCGAATTCTTCTTCAAGAGCCATGACGAGTTCAACTGTATCCAGAGAATCAGCACCAAGATCATCTACAAATGAAGCATCAGTAGCGATATCTTCTTTAACACCCAATTGCTCTGCTACAATCTTTTTTACTCGTTCTTCAATGTTACTCATAATTATTATCCTCAAACAATGTAAATTAATCAGCATCTAATCTGATATTTACAATAGTATTTATTTATTTTATTTGAAATCCCGTCTCCGGAAATTTCCAGACGGCGGGGGAATTATACTTGATATTGCGATAATGTCACAATATTAAGGCATAAACATGCCACCGTTTACATGAATGGTTTCACCTGTAATATAGGCAGCACCATCAGAAGCCAAAAATGAAACAGCATGTGCAATTTCTTTGGCATGACCTAAACGAGCCAGTGGTATGGATGAAAGTAATGTGTTTTTAATATCATCACTCAGTTCTTTGGTCATATCGGTATCGATAAAACCGGGTGCTACGGTATTGACAGTAATATTGCGTGAACCCACTTCCTTGGCCATCGATTTGGCAAAACCAACCACTCCGGCCTTTGCTGCGGCATAATTTGCCTGCCCTGCATTACCGGTAGCGCCAACCACTGATGAAATATTGATGATGCGGCCTGTTTTGGCCTTCATCATGCCGCGCAGCACCGCCTTGCTCATGCGAAAAACCGAGGTCAAATTAGTGTTGATAATGTCATCCCACTCCTCGTCCTTCATGCGCATCAACAGATTATCTCGTGTAATCCCGGCATTGTTGACCAGAACCGCCGGGGCACCGAATCCGTCATTAACGATTTTAATGACGGATTCGATAGAGTCGGGAGCGGCAACATCCAGTTTAATGCCTTTGCCATTTTCGCCCAGATAGGCGGAAATTGAATCAGCACCGTTATCTGTCGTCGCAGTACCAACAACAAAAAAACCATCTTCAGCCAATCTTTCAGCGATTGCCTTGCCAATGCCTCGACTCGCACCTGTTACCAAAGCTATTTTCTTAGCCATGTAGTTGCTCCAATACGTTATTTAATGTTTCTGGGTCGTAGATAGTCATATGCTCGGCATCTTTAACAATACGTTTGTTGAGCCCAATTAATACCTTGCCGGGACCACATTCAACAAAACAGGTAACGCCTTGGTCGTGCATAAACTTAATACTATCCGACCATCGTACAGGTTTATACATTTGTTCTTTTAATGCATTCCGGATGACTTCCGGAGCGCTATGCGCAGCGACATCCACATTATGAATCAGTGTCATTGCCGGCATATTAATGACAGTGTTTTGCAATTGCTCATTCAGTTTTTCGGCCGCAGATTCCATCAGTGCACAGTGAGAAGGAACACTAACCGGCAACAGTACCGCCCGCTTAGCTCCCGCTTCTTTTGCAGCAGCCATCGCTCTCTCAACAGCGGCAACGTTACCGGCAATGACCACCTGCCCTGGCGAATTAAAGTTAGCTGCAGCAACCACTTCATTTCCAGCCGCATCAGCGCACACCTTAACAACCTGATGATCCTCAAGGCCCAATATTGCCGCCATTGCACCAACGCCGGAAGGCACTGCTTCCTGCATCAGTCGACCTCTTGCTGCAACCAGTTTAATGCCATCTTCAAGCGAGATGGCATCTGAACAAACCAGGGCCGTATATTCGCCAAGACTGTGGCCTGCCATCCAGGATGGACGGATATTACTGTGTTTACGCCAGACTTCCCAGACAGCAATACCGGCGGCCAACATGGCGGGCTGT
>JAQTLI010000548.1 GCA_028714995.1 Methylobacter sp.
GCCGTTTATGAAAATATCCGCAAGTTTCTCGCTTACATCCTTACCTCCAATATCCCGGAAGTTATTCCTTATCTGGCTTTTGCCCTGTTCAAAATCCCGTTGCCTTTGACCATCATTCAGATTCTGGCGGTCGATTTGGGAACAGACATGCTGCCGGCCTTGGGACTTGGCGCAGCCAAGCCTGAACCCGGCAGCATGGCCAGGCCGCCGCGCCCACGCAAAGAACGGTTGCTCGACTGGCGCTTGTTAGTGCGCGCCTATCTTTTTTTGGGCATTCTAGAGGCCATTGTCGCCATGGCGGCATATTTCTTCGTGCTCCACGGCAGCGGTTGGCAATGGGGTGAGAGCTTGGGAAGTCATGATCCCTTATACCTTCAGGCCACCACGGCCTGCCTCAGTGCTATCATCGTCACGCAGATTGTGAATGTATTTCTTTGTAAAACGCCGGGGCGCAGCGTGTTCAGTACGTCATTGTTCGATAATCACATCATTCTTTGGGGTATCGCTTTGGAAATCGCTCTTATTCTGGCCATGGATTACACGGACTGGGGGAACCTGATTTTCGGTACGATGCCGATTGCGCCTGAAGTCTGGCTGTTTGTGCTGCCCTTTGCCATAGGGATGCTGTTGCTGGAGGAGGTGCGTAAATTTGCGGTCGCCAAGCTGAGCGGCAGGCTAAAAATTACTTAACCTGTTATCTGTGAATGTCCTGCCACATCAAAACAGTGAGCGCCTGAATAACGGTTAACTTGTAAAAGTTAAAAGATTGAGTGAATTTGCGGTTGACAAGAAATCCAGTAATAAGCATAATATGCGTCTCAGTAAGGCGCCTGTAGCTCAGCTGGATAGAGTACTCGGCTACGAACCGAGCGGTCGGGAGTTCGAATCTCTCCAGGCGCACCATATTGAAGAAAAGATTATTCCCCTGTAGCTCAGTCGGTAGAGCGGATGACTGTTAATCATTAGGTCGGCGGTTCGAGCCCGTCCGGGGGAGCCAAATAAATCAAAGACTTGGAGCTTTTTGGCTCTAGGTCTTTTTTTTTGTGGCCACTTTCGTGGTCACTTTGATTTTTACAGGGATTGTGGAGCAAGGCTGGTTTCTCGTTAGACTTTTGCACAGCTACAAGACCGACAAGATAATTGCTGTTGCCTGATAAGATCCCGTCGACAACTAGCTTACTCAAGACGACTGCTGCTGTGAAGCTCTATTTTCATAAAATTCGGTCACTTTGCTGGCTAACCACATCTGAGGGTTTTTGATGACTGGCGACGGAACATCTCCAGCTTTGCGCATTTTCCAAAATTGTGTGCGAGTAACACCAAGTTTCACTAGCATGTCTTTAATTTTTAGAAATTCTTTATCCTTTTGGTTTGTCATCTTGTAACCTTTATAAATGGTCAGACCTTACAAACGCAGCACACATTATGCTGCAGTTCATTATTTATTAATTTCGCGCTGCGACAGTGGTTACAACGCACTAATTTAACGACACCGATTTCTAACCACGTTGAAATTACCCAGGCCTCAGAGAAATCAAGCAGTGGATCGGTATTTGATACGGAATTGATGTACGAACGGTAACGCCGATATCCACTAATCACGCGTTTTGCACAATGCTGACGGTTTTCAAGTCGAAAAAAGACAGCGCAGAGCGTAGATTCCTTAAGTTTCGAGAAACTTTTACACATAAATAGAGGTGACGTTCTCATCGAACCGCTTGATGGGGAACGTTGATGCATGTCCACAAACGCCTTGCGAAGAATTGCTGGTGACAAACCAGTTTCCTTCGCTACGATGGATATCCGTGCATCAAGAGACAGTAGTTCCATTGCTAAGGCATATCGATTAAGCGTATCCATACTCATAGAAATCCTCTAAATCGCCAACGATATTTAAAAAGACATCAATCTCAGACGCATCGAGTGCAGCTAATCTTGCTGCAAATTCAGACGAAAACCTGGGCTCAAAACAGATAACACCGGCATTGGCAATCCGGCGAATCAGCTCAATGTCCATATTTGAAAAAGTCTTTGCCATGCTGCTATTGATGCCAAAAATGATTTGTGCCGCCGAGGGATCACGTCTTGACAGCTCCCGGGTCTTGATCAGCAGCTCAAGGGTTAGGTCCGATATGTCACAGCAGGACCTTGTCTGACGCGCGGAAAGTTTGTCCAAATAAGCCCTTGTTTGATCACAGGCTGCTCGATATGAAATGAGGTGGTCATCTTTGAGATTGATTAATCTCAGTTTATTATTTAGGGCATGACTGCCAAACTCGATGACGATGGGAAAAATAAAATCCTGAAAAAAAAGTGGCGAAACATTTGAAACGCCATCAAAATCAACT
Organism: Methylobacter sp.; assembly: GCA_028714995.1. Taxonomy (GTDB): domain Bacteria; phylum Pseudomonadota; class Gammaproteobacteria; order Methylococcales; family Methylomonadaceae; genus Methylobacter_A. The sequence goes on from JAQTLI010000548.1 coordinate 2,349, forward strand.
AAACATTCATCTTCTGAATTAATCAGTTTTTCTGTAATGATTTTGGAAAGTCGGGTACCTTGATTATTCAAGATGTCACGCTTGAAAAGTCCTTTTAAAGAAATCATAAGTCATCCTTGCTCAAGGTAGTTTCGATGTGTGGCTTTTTCTTTCTTTTCATCCCGTGCATCCGTGGCCGCAATCGCAATTGCTTCCATTTTTGTCGGCCTATAGAGTCGGTAGTAGCGTCACATAGCGGGCAGAACTTG
>JAQTLI010000549.1 GCA_028714995.1 Methylobacter sp.
CGTTATTGTTTTATATAAACCAGTCGGCTGCGCGTCTTGCGGGGGCTTGGGTTATCGTGGACGACTGGCCATTATTGAGTTTCTGCAAATGACCGATCCTCTTCGTAAATTAATTATGGCACATGAAGAAGCCGGAGCCATTCAAAGGCTTGCTATTGAAGAAGGCATGACCACGATGTATGAAAACGGCCTGGTTAAAGCCATACAAGGGATTACTACTCTGGAAGAAGTGCTGCGGGTAACGTCGGAAACATAACATGTTATTTTCCTATAAAGCAGTTAATAGTCTTGGGGAAACCGAAGAGGGTGTTAGAGACGCGGTTGATGAACAGTTGTTGATTGCTGATTTGCAGGCGGAAGGCTATATCCCTATTCGTGTTATACCGGCCAGCGCCAAATCATTTCTGGGCTTGGGGCTGGGCATAAAACAGTCCAAATTATCGCAAAAAGACATTGCCTTGTTCACCGGTGAATTGGCAACCCTGCTGGAATCCGGTTTGCCTTTGGATAAATCCTTGTTGGTATTGATCGATCTGACTGAAGACAACGAACGGGTTACCAAGTTGATTGGCAGGGTTCTGGAGAAAGTAAAAGGCGGTTCTACTCTGGCTGATGCGCTGGAAAAGCAGCCCGGTATTTTCAGCAAGTTTTATCTGAACATGATACGCGCCGGTGAGGCCGGCGGCAGTTTGGGTGAGGTATTGACGCGCTTGTCTGAATATCTGGAGCGCTCTCGGGAATTAAAAGAAACGGTCAGCACGGCATTGATATACCCGGCCATCTTGCTGATCATGTCACTAGCTTCTCTTTTTGTGATGCTGACTTTCGTGGTGCCGCAATTTTCTGAGATGTTTGAAAGCGCGGGCAAGGCGCTTCCTGTATCGACCCAGATCGTGGTAGGACTGGCCGAATGGTTGCAAAGCTATTGGTGGGTATTGGCTTTAGGCGTTGTTTTAATCACCAGTTATATGAATCTCCAGATGGCTGATCCGGTAAAAAAGAAGGTCTGGGACGGCCGTTTTTTGAAACTGCCGCTGGCTGGAACGATTATTCTGAACAAGGAAACCGCCAACATCACCCGCACATTGGGCACTTTATTGGGTAATGGTGTTTCTATACTGTCGGCTCTGGTTATTGTTCGTGAAACAGTAGACAATCTGGTTTTGGCGGAGGCTATTCAAGATACCGAAGAGCAGTTAAAACAGGGTAAAAATATGTCAGATGCTTTTTTGGAGAAAGAAATATTCCCCAAAATGGCCATGCAAATGATAAAAATGGGCGAAGAAACTGGACGCCTGGAAGAAATGCTGCTGCGCGTGGCAACTATTTACGATAAGCAGCTTAGAGTGGCAATAGCGCGTATGCTGGCATTGCTGGAACCAGCTTTGATAATTTCATTAGGCTTGATGATTGCGGGCATTATCGTGTCGATCCTGCTGGCTATCCTGAGTGTTAATGATTTGGCTTTTTAAACGGAGAAATACATTATGAAACAGATAAAAAAACGTATCGCCAGGGATGGTGTTTATGCCGCAAGCCAGCCTGGAGCTGGCGCGGTGAACGAAACAGGCTTTACCCTGCTTGAGTTATTGGTCGTGTTGGGTATTATTGCGATGCTGGCCGGGATAGTCGGGCCGCAGGTCATGAAGCACATGGGCGAATCCAAAACCAAAGCGGCAAAGGTGCAAATCGAAGATCTGGCGGCCGCTCTGGATATGTACAAGCTGGATTTGGGTAAGTATCCGACCAGCGAGGAAGGCTTGAAGGCCTTAATTGAATCGCCCGAAGGCGCCAATCGCTGGAATGGTCCTTATTTGCGTAAAGCCAAGATGCCGCTGGATCCTTGGTTACAGGAATATCATTATGCTTCTCCCGGTGAGCACGGGAAATTCGATTTGTATACATATGGGGCAGATGAAAAAGAAGGCGGCGAAGGCGAAGATCAGGATATCGTAAGTTGGCAATGATTTATACGCCACAAGGAGGTGGCGAATTGAAGTTTTGTAAAGGCTTTACCCTGCTAGAGCTGACCGTGGTGCTTTTTGTCGTTGTGCTGGGGTTTTCCGTGATCGGGCTTAACCTGTCATCAGGAAGTGACACTACAGAAATCAAGGCGGCGGCAAGGGATATAGTTTCAGCGTTACGTTATGCCAGAGGGCAGGCTTTAATCTCCCATCAGGAAACCACTGTCGCCATTGATCTAGGTGACAACAGCTATACGGTCAGCGGTAGGGACAAGCTTTATCAAATACCAAAGTCCATTGATATCACCGTGGTGACTGCACAAAATGAATTAACCGGGGAAGGCATGGCGAATATTCGTTTTTTTGCCGATGGTTCATCTACGGGGGGAAGAATCACTCTGGAGCGAGGTCATACCTCGTGGAAAATCGATATAAACTGGTTAACAGGTCAGATTGAACTTGAAAGTAAATAAACAGGGCGGCTTTTCTTTACTGGAAATCCTGATTGCGTTTTCAATTCTGGCGCTTTCCTTAGGGATTTTACTGAAGATATTTTCTGCCGGTGTTAATACTGCCGGCGTTGCCGAGGAATATACCGCAGCCGTTCAAATTGCTGAATCTTTA
>JAQTLI010000550.1 GCA_028714995.1 Methylobacter sp.
AGCGATTCTGCGCCTTGGTCATGGGTCTTAGTGGGGAGACAATCTTTCGATTGTCGGGTACAACGTAAAGCTCGAAATTTTCAGGTGTTCCTTGGTTATTGCGGCGTGATCTTGACTCTTTGCGTTGCGGCTTGGTTCTTGACATGACAACTCCATTTCATTTTAATAAAAGAATCGTTGTTCGTGCGGTGGAGGCTTTTTTGTACTATTGTTTTCTATGGATAGCGCATTTTGTTCGGCATCTAATACAGCATAAAGATGTCACGCTTGATTTATTAAGGTGTCATCATACATTTAGGCTATGATTTACTGTTCCGCTGATCCCCGAACCCAGTATCTATTATCATTTTAAAGCAATTGTCTCAGCTCGATTAATGAGCTCAATTGTCACTTTGCCTTCCTGAGCTAACCAGCCGATGCCACGTTGAATCGATTTTTCATCTACTTCGGTTTCTCGAATCAATTTTGCGACGGTGGTGGGGCCATGTTTATCCAGATATTCCCAGATAATACCTGCGTTAGTACCGATAATGTCTGACATGATATTTTCTTATTTAATGGTTATTGAACAAATATGCCCACCAGCTTAGCCGATGGGATTAATATCATTAATTTCTGAGAGGTCATTCGGCAATCCGTACGACACGAACCCTATGACTTTCCTTTGCCCCTCACAGCAGCATTAGTTTTTTCTCTCGATCGCAAGCTTAACATGACAAATATTGCATTTGTGTGAATTAAAGATTGTGACTTTGTGACTTGACCCGAGAAAATTTCGAATGCCCGCACTTGGCCGAACTGAGGCATTCACCAAAGACCAAACTCGACCCCAAGCTGCCTTACGCATCTAGTCATTGAATGTCTGTTCAATATCAGTAAGCAGTCTTAAGGTATTACAATGAAACGAACCAAAATTATTTGCGTCAAATAGGTTTCTTTTCATGATATACGTTTTTGTATATCATCCAGCTTTAGGGTGATATGCAATTAGCAATTACTGCTAACACTCGGGATTCGTTGCAAGGAAAGATTAACGCCTGGAAAATACGTGAAAACCATATAATTATTTGTTAGGCATTTACCACCTTAGTGTCGATTTCGTAGGGTCTTATTCGGCAATTCTGGTAGGAGGAGAATTCTTCCAAAGTTACTTGCTGGAAACTCTGCTTTACTACCGCTACTAACTAATTAAATTGTTATTGATAAATAATGGGATTAAGGAGATTGGTATGTCAACTGAAACAGGTACGGTTCGGCTACACCGCGTACTGCGAGCACCAGCCGAACGAGTATATAAGGCGTTTACGGATAAAAGTGCTTTAGAGCGCTGGCTCCCTCCATACGGGTTTACAGGTACGATCCACGAAATTGATATCCATGTTGGTGGCGGCTATCGGATGTCTTTCACGAATTTTGGTACTGGAAGAAGTCATTCGTTTAAAGTCGAATATGTCGAACTAGTACCTAATGAACGAATTCGGCACACCGATCGTTTTGAGGACGAAAACCTTCCCGGTGAAATGGTTGTTTCAATCGATCTCAAAACTCTGATTTGTGGAACGGATATAAGTATTGTTCAGGAAGGAATTCCCTCGGTAATTCCAGTCGAAATGTGCTACTTGGGATGGCAAGAGTCACTGGATCAACTTGCTCGACTCGTTGAGCCAGATATTCCTGACAATGGATAAGAGAAAATATAAACATAAGGGTGATGCCTAGCTAGGGCATACAAGTTAACACCAGCTGCGGTGCGCAAACTTTTGCATGCTGCGCATTATTCGGCCTTTCGCCTGGGTAAGTGATTCCTATCGTTAAGCCGTGCGCGTACAGGGGAGAATACCATGAAAGAATTAGCAATCCCAAGAATAGTTGACCGTGATGAGTGGGAGCGGGTCCGTGCTGAACTGCTGGTCCGCGAGAAGGCACATACGCACGCCGGCGACGAAATAGCCGCCGCTCGGCGACGTCTGCCGATGACACGGATGGAGCCTATCACGGTCGTAGGTCCGTGAGGGGCCCCTCCTTTTGCGTGATGTATTTGAAGGTCGGAGCATGTTGATCGTATATCACTTTATGTGGAATCGGGGGGCACCGCATCACAATCAGTGCAAAGGCTGTACGCATAGTCAGGTGGCGATGAATGCCGCTGTCTGCGCTTATCTGGCTGAGAGAGACGTGACCTACGTCGTCTTCAGCAGCGGATAGTGGAAAGAGATAGTCGCCTACCGCGACTTCATGGGTTGGACGACGCCTTGGTACTCGACCGCCGACTCCGCAGAAGCACTGGCGACCAGAACCGGTGGTGACCTCCGCTGCTATCTACGAGTTGACGATGAGGTGTTCGAAACATACGAGACGAAGTGGCGTGGGATCGAGGCCTTGCTGCCCACACTGCAGTTGCTCGACCTAACTGCGTACGGGCGGCAGGAAACGTGGGAGGACTCGCCAGATGGCTGGCCGCAAGATCAGGCCGGCTCGTGGTGGCGGCGTGACGGCCGACCCGTTGCTCAGTGGACTCGTACCGATGTAGCGGTCAAATAGATCGCAGTGGCTACACTGGGACTCGTGTCCCAGTTTGCGCCTGGGCG
>JAQTLI010000551.1 GCA_028714995.1 Methylobacter sp.
GCCTTTAACGCTTGTATTGGTGCTCGGTTGAAGGGTCCGGGTAAGTACCCCAAGCCGCCCGTCGGTATGGGTGGCCAGAATGATAAACGCATCCAGAGCGCGTTTACCGCTGCTGTTCAGGCCTGCAGGGGTACCCGTTCTCCGCGTGCTAAATCTGCCGCGGCTGCTGCCAACTACGATTACTAGGTAGCGAATTTCCTCCACTTACGAAAAGCAAGCCCCCGAACTCCCCGGGGGCTTTTATTTTTGAGGAAAAGAGTTATAATACTGTCATGGTAACAGAACTACGGTTGTATGAAGATGCTCTGGCCAATGTCAGAAACGATCGGAACTTTCATCCGGTACGCCAGCTCGTCCAACCAAATGATCCCTTAGTCAGAGAAATAGCCTCTGTTTTATCCCAGGCAGAGTTTCCTGTAGAAGCTGCCCAGGACTTCATAAACACTTTCACCTCATACGAACCTGAACCGGGGGATATATGGCGGACGCCAGCTGAACTCTTTGAACGCAAGGCTGGGGACTGTGATGATAAAGCCATTGCTCTATGTTCCCTCTTGCGTAATTATTTACCTGCAGAAGAGGTTTTTTGCGCTTTCGGAGTTTGGGAACACGGAGTGGATGAAGGCCATATGTGGGTAGTGATGAGGGGAGAGGATGGGAATGACCGGGTGTTGGAATCAACGGCCGGATCAGACCATGTGTTATACGGGGATTACCGCCTGATGGCTATGTTTAATGACCAATATTTCTTTACCTATCCGGAGGGGGTTAAGGAATTTAATCTTTATCCAGTTGGAGGCGAAGATGAGTACGGTGAAGAGGCCTTATAATTACAATCGGTTAAAAGAGGCGGAAAGTACGCTCAGAAGTGCGGATAATATGGCCAGGGTGATCACCGGCCATTCAATACCTGATTTGGCAGGCAGAGCTGCGAAATTCATGTTTACATCCGGTGGACAGATGGAAAATGTAAACGATCCATATGTGATACTGGGGGTGCGGAAAGATGCTCCGAATATGGTGGTCAAAGCTGCGTTCCGGTGTATGGTTAAGGAATGTCATCCTGACAATGGACCTAACCCGGATGCCGTGAAGTTCCAGAGGATTAGCGAGGCTTATGCGTCTATCAGGAAAGAGCGGGGGATAAAATGAGCATTCGTCTGGCCGGCAAAGAGCTGGAACAGATTATCAAGAACATAGAGGCAAACGGCGGAGACGCCGAGGAATTAAAAGGCGCATTGCCAAAGCCTACCATCCGGGAAAAAGAGAAGGAATCGGAACAGGAATATTTAGGCCGAGCTTTGGCCAGTGTAGAGATTAAGCAAGGTATCTGTCCCTGTTGCCAGGCCGAAGGGGAATTATATACCGGTGTATGTAAGAAATGCTTTAGCGAATGGGCTTTGGCTTGCAGGAAGGAGTAAGTTATGGATAATAGTATTAGTGTGAGTGCTGCAATCGGGGAATGCACTGAATTTGTGAGTGAAGACGGCAAAAAGGGAACTGTCTCAACTGTCATTGCTCCGGTTAAGCTTGTAGATGAAGGCGAAGGCCGGATAAACATCATAAACGGATGCAATATGTGGCGGAGCTGTTGCAATAAGAAATGCTGGTATTCTATTGCTGCCCGCCAAGAGAAAAAAGTGGGCTGAAGCCTAAACAGAAAACTGTTAAGACAGAAGCCTGTTAAGACAGATATCTGTCAGCAGACCGGGATAGGGCGGGTACGCGCAAGCGTATGCCGCCTTATTATTTCCCCAGAAATAGCTTGACTTTACGAGTGTATAAGGGGTATTATATTAGTGCTTGACGGCGGAGAGTAGCCGGCACGAAAACAGGCTCAGGATTCCCTTCACCTGGCCTTCCCACAGTGCTGGCTTGGGCAACTCTCCGCCAAGCTTTAAAGCGCGGGGGGTACAAAGTGGATATATCAGGCTTTGCCAGGTCTATTGAAGGTCTCAGCACCAATACGATACGTAATTACCGGTCAACTCTATGGCAGCTGAATGAGAAGATTGCCGGATCCGAGCCAACAAACCCCGAAATAGAGCAGTTCCTAAAGTCATTTTCAGCAAACTCTATGCACCGCCATCGGGCCGCAGTCAAAGCTTATCTGGAGTACAAGGGTATCCAGTGGCCATTTAATGCCAGGGTATTCAGGGCCCCCAGGCCGGTGGTTATCAGGTACGTATCCACAGACATAGTTCAGAAGATGATAAAAGTGGCCGGCATAAACAGCAATGATGCCATGTTTATACTGACGCTTTTTACTCTGGGCTGCCGGATTACAGAGATCCGGAGCATAAAGGCTGAAGATATCAAGACAGACGGTGTCACTATGTACACCAAGGGAGGCAAGCTCCAGTTTAAGCCTATTACCCGGACATTTGCGGAGACACTGGCAAAGTATGCCAATGGCAAAAAGGGGCCTATCTTCCCGGGGAGCTATGATTATTACCGTAAGAAGATCCTTGATCTGGGGGGTAAGGTTGGAGAGTATGTCACGCCGCATATGCTTCGTCATGCCCGGGCAGTAGATTTATTAAAGTCCGGTATGTCTCTGCCTTTTGTGCAGCAGTTTCTTGGCCAT
>JAQTLI010000552.1 GCA_028714995.1 Methylobacter sp.
GCATTTTGTGCACCCTTCAAGTTGTGTAAATAGCGCGTACAACGTACCCAAGCCTAAGTAGACTTGACCCAAACAAGCAAACACAAAAACAATGCGGGTAAAGTTTATCAGTACATGAAACAATACGAAACGAGTGATAAACTCATTCGCTGTTCGTCATGGAAACGGAACCAAAGAGAGGCAACGCTTTTCTGCCTACTATTATTTAATGGAAAATGGTGGGCAAATGATAAGGCTATTTGCTCACCATACTGTATAAGCGGAAGGTTGCGGACGGGGTTATTTATTCCCTGTGGATACAAACCTGTCCGACTCAGGAATTTTAAATCTATGCAGCCTATAATTGGGATGATTCCAATATATAGGACTGGCTGTGATTCGTGGCGCGGCGCGCCTTAACTGCATATTCCCACGCAACGCGTGGGAACGGGATATAAGATTTTTTAATGGCTAACAATTTAATTTTCTCCCCTAAAATTCCGCAAAAAAAAGACCAGACACTCATTTGGACGGGTTTAACCGGCTGCGGTGATTCGTTGGCGCTGGCTTCTGCCATTAAAAATGAAGACTGTCTGTTTGTTATTGTCACGCCGGATACTCAGACCGCCTTGCGGCTTGAACATGAGTTGTCGTTTTTCTTGCAGGAAGAGTACCCCATTTTGCATTTTCCCGATTGGGAAACCTTGCCTTACGATGTTTTCTCGCCGCTGACGGAAATTATTTCGGAAAGGCTGAACACCCTGGCCTTGTTGCCGCAGGTGAAGCGTGGCGCGCTGGTAGTTTCGGTGACTACGTTGATGCACCGGTTGGCGCCTAGAGAGCATGTCCTGGCTAACAGTTTTGCGGTTAAAGTCGGTGATGATTTTAATCTGGAGCTGAATCGCATCAAGCTGGAAAGCGTCGGTTATCATTGTGTATCACAAGTCTACCAACACGGTGAGTTTGCGGTCAGGGGTTCGATAGTTGATTTGTTCCCGATGGGCAGCAAAGCGCCGTTTCGCATCGAATTATTCGATGAGGAAGTTGAGTCCATTAGAACCTTTGACCCTGAAACGCAGCGGTCATTGGAAAAAATTGAGCAGATTCAGTTATTCCCTGCGCGGGAGTTTCCGTTAACCGATGAGTCCATCAAGCATTTCCGGCAGGCTTTCAGGGATGCTTTCCCGGAAACTTCGCCAAAAAACCATTTTTATATGGATGTCAGCAAGGGCATTACGCCAGGCGGTATTGAATATTACTTGTCGCTGTTTGTAGAACAAATGGCGTCATTGTTTGATTACTTGCCAAAGACAGCGACTTTGGTGATGTCGGATGCTTTTGACGCAACTTCACGCGCTTTTTATGCCGAAGCCGAGGACAGGTTTCAGCAAAGAAAATATGATGTGGACAGACCGTTACTGAATCCTGAGTTGTTGTTTTTATCGGCTGATGAACTGGTACAAAGAACCGGGGCATTTGCCCGCATAAATCTGGGTTCAGGAGCGGTTGCCGCCGACAGCATCGTTTTCAACTGCCAGCCGTTGCCCAATGTAACCATCGATGCCAAGTTGGAGCTGCCTGCCAAGGCATTGCAGCAGTTTGTCAGCGGTTTTGCCGGTAAGATTCTGTTTGTCGCAGAATCGGCGGGGCGCAGGGAAGCCTTAATCGATAAATTAAAACAGTACAAAATCAGCGTGAAGCCGGTTGAAAGCTGGGATAAATTTCTCCAGTCCGAAGTGTCACCCTGCATTCTTGTTGCGCCGATGGATCACGGCCTATGCCTGGAAAATCCTGCCATCGCCATCATCACGGAAAGCCTGCTGTCTGGTGAAAAAGTCCAGCAGCGTCGCAGGCGTAGAAAGTCTGCGGCTAGCCAGATGGAAAACATCGTCAATAACCTCAATGAGTTGACCATCGGTTCGCCGGTTGTGCATCAGGAGCATGGTGTGGGCCGCTACTTAGGCTTGCAGACTTTGCAGATTGGCGGCATCGCCTCGGAATTCCTGGCCTTGGAATACGCCAATCACGACAAGCTTTATGTGCCGGTTTCGTCCCTGCATGTGATCGGCCGCTATACCGGCGTGAGCCCAGAGAATGCGCCTTTGCATAAGCTGGGCGGCGACCAGTGGAGCAAGGCCAAGCAAAAAGCCATTAAGCGCATCCGGGATGTCGCCGCGGAATTGCTGGAGATACACGCCAAAAGGGCGGTCAAGCATGGCCACGCTTTTAAGATTGAAGATACCGAATATACCGCTTTTGTCGACGCGTTCCCGTTCGAGGAAACGCCGGATCAGCAGACCGCCATTGAAGCGATTCTGGAAGACATGGCCAGCCCCCACCCTATGGACAGGGTGGTGTGCGGCGATGTCGGTTTCGGTAAGACCGAGGTGTCGATGCGAGCGGCTTTTATTGCCGTGCAAAGCGGCAAGCAGGTGGCGGTATTGGTGCCAACCACCTTGCTGGCGCAGCAGCATTACCAGAACTTTCGCGACCGCTTTGCCGACTGGCCGGTGCGTGTCGAGGTGATGTCGCGCTTTATCAGTCCCAAGCAGCAAAAAGAGATTGCCGATGATCTGGAACAGGGCAAGGTCGATATTG
>JAQTLI010000553.1 GCA_028714995.1 Methylobacter sp.
GGTAAAAGGCTATGTTTTTGGGGAATTGATGTTTCTGATTGAGCGTTTCAGCCAGCGCTGAGTAGCACTGTTCCTGTTGTATATCGCCCTGATGATAATATAAGCGCTCACTAAAGCGCTGGAAGACTTTTTCATCAAAATATTCCTTGGCTTTTGCCTGAACCATGTCCCTGACTTCGGCCATCCATTTTTGCTGATCCCAGGGCCTGCGGCCTATCGCCAGAATCCGCGTACCATCAGGCAGGCGATTGGCAGCATCAAGATGGTACAACGCCGGCATTAATTTAATTCGAGAAAGGTTTCCGGTGGCGCCAAAAATAACGTATGTACAGGGTTCGGCATTCATCATCAATAGTACCTCATTGTTTTACAAAGGGAGTAGGGTTGAACTAGCGTAACCCGAAGCTTTTTAATTAAACAGTGTAGGTAGTTGAGGCGGTTTTGCCGCCATGCCCGGTCCAATCGGTATGAAAAAACCGGCCTCTGGGCTGGTCTACCCGTTCATAGGTATGCGCGCCAAAATAATCCCTTTGCGCCTGCAATAAATTAGCCGGCAATCTTTCACTGCGATAGCCATCGTAATACGCCAGGGCGGAAGAGAATGCCGGAGTCGGGATGCCTAGCTCGATGCCCAGTACAACTGCTTTCCGCCAGCCTTCATCGGCTTGTTTCATGGCATCGACAAAGAAATCGGCTAACAGCAGGTTTTCTAAATCAGGGTTTGCGTTATAGGCTTGCTTGATGTCGTTTAAAAACTGGCTACGAATAATGCAGCCGCCGCGCCACATCAGGGCAATATCGCCATATTTGAGCGACATGTTATATTCTTTCGACGCTTCGCGCATCAAACGAAAACCCTGTGCATAAGAAATAATCTTGGCCGCATACAAAGCATCACCAATGGCATTAATCATGGCTTTCTTGTCACCGGTAAATTTCTGTGTCCGTTTAGGTAATACGGACGCGGCCTTGACCCTTTCCTCTTTTTGGGCGGATAAACAGCGGGCAAATACCGATTCACCAATCAAGGTTAAAGGGATACCCAAGTCCAGGGCATTAATGCCTGTCCATTTACCTGTGCCTTTTTGCCCGGCCGTGTCGAGAATTTTTTCCAGCAACGGCTGACCGTCTTCATCCTTGTAAGCCAAAATTCCGGCGGTAATTTCAATCAGATAGGAGCTTAATGGACCCTGGTTCCACTCGGCAAATATCATGTGCATTTCATCGGCGCTTAAACCCAAGCCGTCGGACATCAGCTGATAAGCCTCGCAGATCAGCTGCATGTCGCCGTACTCAATACCGTTATGTACCATCTTGACATAGTGGCCGGCCCCATTATCCCCAACCCATTCGCAGCAAGGCTCGCCATTAACCTGCGCACTGATGGACTGGAAAATGGTTTTGACTGTCGGCCACGCGGCTTTATTGCCACCGGGCATGATGGAAGGTCCGTGTCTTGCACCTTCCTCACCGCCGGAAACGCCGGCGCCTATGTAAAGAATATTTTTTTCTTTTAGGGAAAGGGTGCGGCGATCGGTGTCAGTGAACAATGAATTACCGCCGTCAACAATAATATCGCCGGCTGATAACAGTGGCACTAACTTGTCGATAGTCTGATCAACAACCTCACCCGCTTTAACCATCAACATGATGATGCGCGGCGATTCCAGGCTATCAATCAACTCTTCCAGCGAGTGCGTGCCAATAATCTGCGTGTTTTTGGCAGGGCCGTCCAGAAATTCATCAACTGTACTGGTAGTGCGGTTATAGACCGCCACTTTAAAACCGTGGTCGTTCATATTAAGAACCAGATTTTGTCCCATGACTGCCAGACCGATTAAACCAATTTTTGCTTTCATATTTGTCTTCTGTAATCTAAAAAAATGGGGAATGAATATTTATTGCCATGTTTTACTGTAGCACCCAGAGGCATAAAGGGCCACAAGTGCCCTGTGGGCATTACGATTTAAGGCACGATTCTAAAGCACCTGTTACATCAATGTTTGCCAGGATCCAGTTTTATACCCCGTCGTTCATAAGTAATATAAGCCTGTAGAGCAGTCATTTTCGGATCATCAGCGGCCAGAGGCTGCCCTTCCAGCGGATTTCTGAGGCACCAGTTGATCATTTGCCAAAGCGGTACGACCTTGCCTAGCTGTTTTTGAAATTTCGGATAGGTTTCCGGATGGGTATTGGCGGCATTGGGATGACACTGGGCGCAGGCAACGCCGTTGGTGCCCAGCTTGGGACTGGTCCATAACTCACGGCCTTCGGCCACAACCCCCATGAATTGCTGCTGCCAGCGCTGTAAATCAGCATCGGTGAATTCATCCGCCATGGCAGAGCCCGTGGCTGCAAATGCCAAACACAGTACCATCGTTATTTTTTGATAAGTAGACATTTTCTTGTTCCTGTACCGTGACTAATAGTGTGTTTGCGGGACAATCCGCGCCTTTTCGTCCTGATAGACAACATCTTCCGGGCGTTTTTGCTTTTCGTTGAAACGGACAACCCTGCTGGTGTTGTTATAAAGCGTAAAATTCAGATCCGCATTGCCATTG
>JAQTLI010000554.1 GCA_028714995.1 Methylobacter sp.
ATATGCAGCGGCGTTGCTCTGGTTTAATTTGTTCGGCTGCCTGGCCGTATTCACGATGCAGATGCTGCAAGCCTATTTGCCGCTGAACCTGCAACAGCTGGGCAATGTCAGTGCCGATTCGGCCTTTAACACGGCGGTCAGTTTTGCCACTAACACCAATTGGCAGGGTTACGGCGGCGAAACGACGATGAGTTATTTGACCCAGATGCTGGGACTGAGTGTGCAAAACTTTGTTTCGGCAGCCACCGGCATGGCGGTTTTGGTCGCCATGATACGTGGCTTCCAGCGCACTCATGCGGAGGGCATCGGCAACTTCTGGGTGGATCTGACGCGCGGTACTTTGTATATCCTTCTGCCGCTGTCGTTGGTGTTGTCGTTGGTGTTAGTTGGGCAAGGCGTGGTGCAAACCTTCAAGCCTTACCAAACCATTCCGTTAGTTGAGCAGGTCGGCGCAGCAACGGAAAATGCTACGCAAACCTTGGCAGTAGGTCCTGCAGCCTCGCAAATCGCCATTAAACAACTGGGTACGAACGGCGGCGGTTTTTTTAACGCCAATTCGGCGCACCCTTTCGAAAACCCGACGCCGTTGTCCAATTTTCTGGAAATGCTGGCTATCTTGCTGATACCGGCGGCGCTGTGCCACACCTTTGGAACGATGGTAGGCGATCCGCGCCAGGGTTGGGCAATTTTGGCTGCGATGACGCTGGTTTTCGCCAGCCTGCTATTCGTCACGATTGGTTCTGAGCAAGGCGGCAACCCTTTACTGACTGCGCTTGGAGTTGAACAAAGCGTTAGCGTCGACCAGTCCGGCGGTAACATGGAAGGCAAGGAAACGCGTTTCGGCATCGTCAATTCCGCGCTGTGGGCGACTGCGACGACCGCTGCATCCAACGGTTCGGTCAATTCCATGCACGATTCTTATACGCCGTTGGGCGGCCTGGTTCCTATGTGGCTGATTCAGCTGGGCGAAGTCATTTTCGGCGGCGTGGGTTCCGGTCTTTACGGGATGCTGGTTTTTGTGCTGATTGCGGTATTTGTTGCCGGTCTGATGATAGGGCGCACCCCCGAGTATCTTGGCAAAAAAATTGAAGCTTTCGAGGTAAAAATGGCGGCCATCGTTATTTTAATTCCGGCCTTTTTTATTCTGTGTGGAACGGCGCTGGCGGTCATGGTGGAAGCCGGGAAAACAGCGGTTGCCAATCCCGGCGCGCACGGGTTCAGCGAAATTCTTTACGCATTTTCCTCCGCCGCGGGCAACAACGGCAGCGCTTTTGCCGGTCTTAGCGTCAATTCTCCGTTTTATAACATAGCCTTGGCTATCACGATGCTGATCGGTCGTTATGGGATCATTATTCCGGTACTCGCTATTGCCGGTTCATTAGCGGCAAAGAAGACGGTGCCAACTACCGTCGGCACCTTGCCTACTCATACGCCGTTGTTCGTGATGCTGTTAATCGGCACCGTGCTTATTGTCGGGGCGTTGACTTTCGTACCCGCTTTAGCTTTAGGGCCGGTAGTCGAGCATTTAATCATGAGTGCCGTAAAAAGTTAGAAGTTAGGCTTCGTGGTGGCTTTCAACTTAACACGGGGCAGTTTACGGTTAAGCCGTTCGTGGTGAGCATGTCGAACCATGATCGGCTTAACCATCCACCCTTCGACAAGGCCTTTAGTCCTGAGCGCAGCCGAGAGGTCAGGACGAACGGTTAAGCCTTGGCACTTGTCCCGTCTTAAATGGGAAGTCGTCGTGGTTTATATGAATTTAAGCAATATGAGAAACAGGCTATGAGCAAAAAACATCATACGCAACAGTTATTTAACAGTCAGATCCTGCTAGATGCGCTAGGCGATGCCTTGCGCAAACTGGCTCCCCAGCAACAATGGAAAAATCCGGTGATGTTTGTTGTCTATATAGGCAGTTTGCTGACCACCGGGCTATGGCTGTGGGCGCGGTATTCAGGGGACAATGCACCAACAAGCTTTATGCTGGCCGTGACCTTCTGGCTTTGGTTCACGGTGTTGTTTGCCAATTTCGCGGAAAGCGTCGCCGAAGGCCGCAGTAAAGCACAAGCGGCATCATTGCGTAGCGCCAAGCGCGACATCATGGCCAAGAAGCTGGATGAACCGCATTACAGCCTCGATTACACTAAAGTCACCAGCACATCATTGCGGCGCGGCGACATCCTGCTGATTGAAGCCGGCGACTTTGTTCCCGCCGACGGCGAAGTCATCGAAGGCGCTGCCAGTGTCGACGAAAGCGCCATCACCGGTGAAAGTGCGCCGGTCATTCGCGAGTCGGGCGGCGATTTCAGTTCGGTAACCGGCGGAACGCGGGTATTGTCAGATTGGCTGGTGGTGCGGGTTGTGGTCAATCCCGGTGAAGCGTTTCTGGATCGCATGATTGCGATGGTGGAAAGCGCAACGCGGCAAAAAACGCCTAATGAAATTGCCCTGACTATTTTGCTGGTAGCATTGACGCTGATTTTTCTGCTGACTACCGTGACGCTGCTGCCGTTTTCGCTGTATAGCGTGGAAACCGCCAAAGTCGGTACGCCTGTGTCGA
>JAQTLI010000555.1 GCA_028714995.1 Methylobacter sp.
AACGCCACCCCGGAATCGCCAAAATCAGCCAGACATAAAGCATTCAACGTCGCTCTATGTGTCGGCTCTTTGCCTGCCAGTTCATCGGCAATATTATGTGCGGCGGCGGTCACCATCGATTCAATCATATAGCCGGTTTTTGGCGCACCAACGGGTACCGGCGTCGCTTCAACGGGCGGAAGTGCAATGCAAACGCCGACGGAATAGATGTTTTTAAAGGTTTTATTGCGCTGATGCTCGTCCACCAAAACAAAGCCGCGCGGATTAATCAAACCTTCAACACCAACATTTCGCACGGCGTCAACGCCGGTAAAGGCGGGCAACATCATTGAATGCTTAAACGGCAGTTCATGTTTTTTCTTTTCCTTGCCTTCATCATCAACTTCGGTGACATACATCATGCCGGGTTCGATTTTGTCGACCTTGGCATTGGTTATCCACTTGATGGTCTTGTCACGCAACGCGCTTTCCAGCAGACCCTTGGTATCCCCTACTCCGCCTAAACCCAGGTGACCAATATAAGGTTCTGCGGTAACAAACGTCATCGGCACTTTATCGCGGATTTTCTTTTTGCGTAATTCCGCTTCAAGGATCATTAAATATTCATACGCAGGTCCGTAACAGGAGGCGCCCTGTACAGCGCCGATGACTATCGGCCCTGGATTTTCCATGAATTTTTCCCAATCTTTTATAGCAACTTCGGCATGATCGACATGACAGACTGAGGAGGTATAACCCTCAGGGCCTAAGCCGGGAACTTCATCGAAGGCCAGACGCGGCCCTGTCGCAATAATCAGGAAATCGTAAGCAACGGCTGAGCCATCTTCCAGTTGAACCTGATTATTGACGGGATCGACTTTCGAGGCGGCTTTTTGAATAAATTCTATGCCCTTCTTTTTAAAAACCGGGGCTAATTCAATCTTCAACTCTTGAGGTGTTCGCCATTTGGGTGGAACCCATGGATTTGACGGGACAAAATGAAACGTCGGTGAATCGGAAATCACGATGACATCATGATTTTTTCCTACCGTTTCCTTCATTTCATAAGCCATTGGCACGCCGCCAATGCCTGCACCTAAAATTACTATACGAGCCATGATATTCTCCTGATTAACAATCATTAATTACGTGCCTTAATAGTCGAGATTAATTGAAAATCTTATTAAAGGGTATCAGTACAACTACTAATACACTTTAATAAGTTTTTCAACTAAAGTTAATCAGTAGATATAGCAAGCAATAAAAAAAATTCATTCAACCTTAACCAATTAGACAAAGTACCGAAAGAAATTTGTATATTAGTTAATGCTAATATACATTAGCACGGTTTTATTTTACCAAGCAAGTCTAATTGTTAGAGTAAAGCAAACTCAAAGTTTGCTTTGTTTCTCTAAGTGTAATTTGATGTAATCGCAGGTGGCATTGGTTTACTTTGTTTTCAATGCCATTCACCTCAAGATCTGGTCTGCAGAAGTGCAACCGATAGGAGAAATTTATGATTTCGGAAACCATGGTTGATTTATCTCGCTGGCAGTTTGCGGCAACTTCTATGTATCATTTTCTGTTTGTTCCGTTGACATTGGGTTTATCGTTTTTACTGGCGATTATGGAGTCGACCTATGTCATGACCGGCAAGGAAATCTACAAGGATATGACCCAGTTCTGGGGGAAATTATTCGGGATCAATTTTGCGCTGGGCGTGACCACCGGTTTGACGATGGAATTTCAATTCGGTATGAACTGGTCATATTTCTCGCATTATGTCGGCGATATTTTCGGTGCGCCGCTTGCCATCGAGGGCTTGATGGCGTTTTTTCTGGAATCCACATTTGTCGGCCTGTTTTTCTTCGGCTGGGACAAGTTAGGCAAAGGGCCACATTTGCTGGTGACCTGGTTGGTTGCATTAGGCACAAACTTATCCGCATTATGGATTCTGGTCGCCAACGGTTGGATGCAAAATCCGGTCGGAGCGGAGTTTAATTACGAAACCATGCGTATGGAAATTTCCAGCTTTGCTGATCTGTTACTTAATCCGGCCGCTCAGGTTAAATTTGTCCATACCGTTGCCGCGGGTTACACCACGGCCTCTGTTTTCGTGCTCGGCATCAGCGCTTATTACATGCTGAAAGGCCGTGATGCAGCCTTTGCGCAACGCTCTTATACCATTGCCGCAGGGTTTGGCCTGGCTGCGGCCCTGTCGGTCATTGTTTTGGGTGATGAAAGCGGCTATACCGCCGGCGAAGTACAAAAAACCAAACTAGCTGCTATTGAAGCCGAATGGCACACCGTAGAACCACCCGCAGCATTTACGGCCATCGGCATTCCAGATCAGGAAACCATGAAAACGCGTTATGCAATAAAAATTCCCTGGGTTTTGGGCCTGATCGGGACACGTTCTACTGATGAGCCGATCACCGGTATATCGGAGATTCTGGAAAAAAATCGCTTGCGCATCCGTGACGGCATTAAGGCTTATTCACTGCTGCAAAAATTGAGAGCGAGCAGCAAGGATGCCAATGTCCGTGCCGAGTTCGACCGCTACAAGCAGGATCTG
>JAQTLI010000556.1 GCA_028714995.1 Methylobacter sp.
TCTTGAAACCAGTAAAAGCACTGATTTTTAATCTCCTGTTCGGCTTCAAGCCAGTCATCCATTTCATGACCAAGGGTAAAACCTCTTTTTTCAGCTTTACAATAAGCGCGTTCAGCCACCATTTCGCGAAATTTGTCCGGATCAATGGGAACGGTACGTGAAGGATGTATTGGGTTAAAACCGGATTGCATTTCTCTTCCTCACGAGTTTAAAGAAAACACGTTGTTTATATTCTAGGTACAAAAAGAGAGAGAAACAATGCGTATAAATACCTATACGCACTAATATTGCATATAAATCAATTGGATGGGAGCTCTAGATGAAAACGACTTTAAGTCACCTCACGAATATTTACGGCTCAACTTAATAACAAGTAGCATCAACGTTATAATTTCATTAGCTTGGGTCTGTTTAAATCACTCACTCCATCAATTGTCGAAATATGGCTGACGTTGGCAATGTCGGGGAACTGTATAAATAACCTTGCCCCTCATCACAACCTAAATCCACAAGTAATTTTTGCTGAGCTTCAGACTCAATTCCTTCGGCAATAACCTGTAAGTGCAAACTATGCGCTAATGCGATCACCGAGCGTGTAATATCCTCATCATCGGAATTGCTCAACACATTGAATACATACGAGCTATCAATTTTCAATTTTTTAACCCGAACACGTTTTAAGTTATTCAGGGAAAAGCAGCCCGCACCAAAATCATCAATGGTCACGTCTATTCCTAATGCGATTAATTGATTTATTGCCTTTATGGTTTGTTCAGAATTGTCCATAAGGCTACTACCAGTAATCTCCAGCCCAAGATTAGACGGCAAAAGTTCATTCAAGTGTAATGCATGCTTAATTGTCGCAACAAAATCGGAACGTTGAAATTGAACCACCGAAACATTAACAACCATTTTATTGACCTGCATACCCTCATCCAGCCACTGCCGCAACTGCTTGCAGGCATTTTGTAACACCCACTCACCAAGCGCCACAATAAACCCGTTTTCCTCGGCTAACGGTATAAACTGCAAGGGTAATATCAGTCCCATGGTCGGGTGCTTCCAACGTACCAAGGATTCAACACCAACCAATTTTCCGGTTTTAAGGCATACTTGCGGCTGGTAATGCAATATCAAGTCACCCCGGTCTATAGACTGACGTAACGCACGATCCAGCGCCATCTTTGCAAAGGCTTCTGTGGTTAAATCCGGGCAATAATATTGGTAGTTATTCCGCCCCTCTTTTTTGGCACGGTACATCGCCGCATCGGCATTTTTAATCAAGGTATCAGTGTCACGCCCATCCTGGGGAAACAAGCTTATACCCAGACTGATAGCTATTTGCAGTCGGCGTCCTCTGATATAAACAGGACGGTTAGTCGTTTCAATCAGTTTTTGTGCGAGCTGGGCTGGATTTCTGGCATCAGGAATATTTTCCATCAACACAATGAATTCATCCCCGCCATAACGCGAAACAGTATCTTCTTTTCTGACCAGATTTTTGATGCGTTTCGCCACTTCCTTTAACAGACTATCTCCAACACTATGGCCGTAGACATCGTTAATAATTTTAAAACGATCAAGATCGAGAAATAATACAGCGATTTGCGAACCTTCCCGCTGCGCATTTTGCAACGCGTGATTAATACGATCTATCACTAGCAATCGGTTCGGCAATTTAGTCAGCGGATCATGGTAGGCCAGAAAATCCAGACGATCCTGAGCTTTCTTGAGCAACGTTATATCCATGAACACATAGACATAATGGGTTATTGCGCCATTTATGTCTTTTATCTCGTTAACGGTAGTCCATGAAGGAAAATCCTCGCTGCATTTATGACGACACCATATTTCACCTTGCCAGCCACCTATATTTTCGTTGCTGTTGCTTAATATATCATCAATTTTTAGACTATTTTTCTCTGACTGTAAGAAACCAGCGCTCTTGCCGATAACATCCGGCTGTGTAAAACCGGTTATTATCGTAAACGCACTATTAACCGAAATAATTTTTTTATCTTTATCGGTAACAAATATACCTTCTCCGATATTATCAACAATAGCTAATGCTAGACTGTGCTTTACCTCGACCAACTTTTGGCTGGTAATATCCGTCAACGTCATCATTACTTGATAAGGTTGTTGCTCCCCTTCCCTGAATTGCGGCACTGAATTTGCTACCACCCAAATATAATTTTGCTTTTCTCTATTGAACAGGCCCATAACCACGTCATCTACAGGCTTTCCGGTACGCAAAGTCACCATAGAGGGTTGTTGTTCACATAGGAAAATTGAACCATCTTCCTTGATAACTTTAGAACAAACATCGACAAACTTGCACCCTATAATAATATCGCGATGCAGACCAAGAAGTTGTTCTCCTGCCTGATTAACTGACGTAACAATGCCTTTCGGATCCATATAGAAAATGCCTTGATCCATGCTGTCAAATAAACTGCGGTATTTAGCTTCGCTAATCTTTAAAGCCTCAATGATCAGATTGCGCCTCGCTAAATGTTGCATACACAAAAAAATAAACTAAGCATTGTTGAT
>JAQTLI010000557.1 GCA_028714995.1 Methylobacter sp.
AATCAAAATTTGGCCAAAGCTCCCCATTTCTAACGTTAGTTAGATTTTTACGGACACAGGCATGCCCAGATTTGTCATTCTGTTGAGTGCAGATGTACTGATCCATGCTTCCGTTTTTTGTTGTGGCAACGCACTCGCTTTCATGGTGTTGCCGAAAATGCGCTTATAACGTTGCATGGCAAGCTCAACATGGTTGCGCAGGTTATAGCCCGTCTTTTGCTGCCATGCGATTCGCCCTTGCTGCGCAATGGTTTGAATATGCTGGTCTCGCTGTGTATCGCCAGTGCTTGAAACAACGGCTTTCTTGTGCGGCGGAATGACTAACTGCGCATCAGGTTGCTTGTCTAAAACAGCTTGAGAAACGGGTTCGCCATCGTAGGCGCCATCACCCATGAAGGTAACAAAAGGGCTGGTAATTTGGCGAGCAGATCAGGAACTGCGGTGGGATCGCCCACTTCTGGCGTAGTAAGTTCGCACGCCAGAACTTGATGCTTTTCATCAATCGCAAGATGCAATTTGCGCCAAGTACGCCGGGCAGGAGCATCGTGCTTTTCCTGATGCCATTCATCTTTTCCGTAGACTTTGAGTCCTGTGGAATCAACAATCACTAAATTACCCGGTTCCATTGCTTTGGTCAGAATATGCTTGGGTAAAGTAATGCTGCGCTTGGAAATGCTGCTGAAGTCAGGAATGGTGATTTCAGCTTTCATGACACGAGCAAATGAATTCATTAAGCCTTCGGTTTGGCGTAACGGCAGATGAAAGACTTGGCGAATAAATATGGCGGTTTCTATCGCGATATCAGAATACTCCTTCGGTCGACCTCGGGCCCCGGTCTTGACAGGGTGCCAGTCCTCTATCGCTTCTTCAGTAAACCAGATTGTAAAATCACCACGTTGCCGTAACCCACTATTGTAATCATGCCAATTCGTCACTTTATAACGAGATTTTTTGATTTTATGGCGGCGGGATTCATTGTGCTTATACGGCATGGCGTGAAATCGACTGGAGTAGTTAATCCAAGATGATGCCATATAACCGACTTGAATTCTGAAAAACTGATTTATTCAACAACGCCGCGCGAAAGCATAGTCTTTCTCACGCGGCCCTTTTCGCAAACAACGCAATGAACAACTATTTCCCGTTTCCATTTGGAGCTAACATTTCAATTTTGATTGCTGCTATATTTGTTGGGTTAGCAATATTTATCCGATTGGTATGTGTAATGGAGCCAAGAGAAGTTTTTGGGTATTGATATACAAAAAAGAGCGTCTGTTGATGCCTTTTTAAGTGTTTTTTGACATGGGCAAGCATTCCTTGCGGGGTATTTAGTGGTATAAATAATACTCTGTTCGAATGTAATTTGTGTGCAGAACCCAGCTTTTCGTGATGGTTTATGCTGGGTTTTTTTATGCCTGTAATAATGCTGAATTGCAAAAGAGCATGGAAAATTTGCCAGTTTTACAATAAAAAGAGCGTCAAAGTGTTGGTGCTGGTTAAAATTTGATTATTTATAGCTAGTTATGCCGGAACATGTCTGACCAGTGTAGTTTGGATCCAGGTCATTAATTATCCATGTTTTTCAGCCCATTTCCCTGGTCAAAATTCAATCGGTACGAATGGTCAATTTCCAATCGGCGCCAACACGAAAACATACGCTAAGGAAATAAACAACCTAATTAGGTGCGCCCCTTAGCGTACGATTTTTCCGTTTCGTGAGAAGCCCCCCAAACGGGCCTTTACTCGCTATTACCAACCTGCATTCGCTTTTTTCAATACATAAGCCGCTACATTTTCAATATCGACTGCATTGAGAGTACCTGTTTTGCCATAAGCTGGCATAGGCGGTTTGCCATTAGTGACTAGCTCAATAATGGCTGCGGCTGAGTTCATTTTGTTGGTTTCTAAATCTTCTTTGCTTAAAGACTTGCCAGCTGCCATGGCATTTATGCCACCTGAATGACAGGTCCTGCAATTTTTGTTAAATATTTCTTCCCCTTCCTCTGCATCTGCTGCCATGGTAGAACTTGCAAAGCTGATAAGTGTTAAGGCTATTACTGAGATAATTGTTTTCATTTATTTAGTACTCCTTAAAAAAGTTTTATTAAAAAAAGCTTGTAGATACCATCTTACGAGCTCACCCATCTTACGAGTTGCATTCTCTAAAATAAAGGGTAATTGGGGCTTGAATTCCAAATGGACGAAAACGTATCCGCATAGCATCGCACACGGTCTTGTTATCGCAGATGCGTTCATCTTTTTACTACTGCACCGCAGTAAAAGAATAGGTAGTGGGTCAAACCTGTAACTTGGCATGAATATCGACGCCAAACTCTACCTTATTGATAAGCAGCCCAATGACTGTATCATGCATCAAAGCCGAGTTGGAAAAACAGATGGTTTTCCTTGTCAAACGCTTGATCCAAGTTCGTAGATTCAAGTTTTTGCGTTCAATTTTCTGGGTGTTCCGCTTGCCAACCTGATGTTAGGCAGTGTCTAAATGGCGCTCGTAGGCACCCCAATCATCGGTGTAATAACGGGTAATGTTG
>JAQTLI010000558.1 GCA_028714995.1 Methylobacter sp.
TATCGATGATAGCCTGCAAAATATCAATCAAGTAGTTCGCGGTATTGATCTGCTGGATTCAACGCCCAAGCAGATTTATTTGCAACAGCTACTGGGGTTTTCTACGCCTGATTATATGCACGTCCCCATTATTATTGATGAACAGGGTTATAAACTCAGCAAGCAGACACACGCCGAGGCTGTCGATTTACAAACACCCCATCTTGTAATCTTTAAATTGCTTTGCTTATTAAAGCAAAATCCTCCAATTGAACTGGAACATGCTCCGGCAACTGAGCTTATTAATTGGGCAATAGACCATTGGAATCCAATGCTCTTAAAAAATTTTCGTGCAATCAGCCAATGAATTTACTAAGGTAATCGATATTTTATAGTTGCAACAACCCTATTGCCCAATTAAGGATTAAAGTATGTCAGACGTTAAAATTTATGCCGTAAAGCCGGAAGTAGCCGTCAAAGCGCATATTACCGCCGACACTTACAAAACCATGTATCAACATTCCATAGCTGAGCCTGAAGCTTTCTGGGCAGAGCAGGCGACGCAGTTTCTGGAATGGAGCAAACCCTGGCATAAAGTCATGGACTGCGATTACCCGACAGGCCATATACGCTGGTTTGAAGGCGGAAAACTTAACGTCAGCGTCAATTGCCTGGATCGACATCTTGCAACGCGCGGTGATCAGGTTGCCATTATCTGGGAGGGCGACAATCCCGCACACGACAAGAAAATCACTTATCGGCAATTGCATGAACAAGTCTGCAAGTTCGCCAACGTATTAAAAACGAATGGCGTCAAAAAAGGCGATCGCGTTTGCATCTACCTGCCGATGATTATTGAAGCGGCAGCAGTTATGCTGGCCTGCACCCGCATCGGCGCAGTGCATTCGATAGTTTTTGGCGGCTTTTCTGCCGAAGCGTTAAAAGACCGGATACTGGATTCAGACTGCCATTTTTTAGTTTGCGCGGATGAAGGCTACCGCGGCGGCAAAATAACTCCCATCAAAGCCAATGTCGATATCGCTGCAGCAGACTGCCCCAAGCTTGACAAAGTCATCGTCATAAAACACACCTGCAATCCTGTAGACTGGCATGAACAGCGCGATGTCTGGTATCACGAAGCGATGGCAAGCGCTTCCGCCGATTGCCCGGCAGAGGAAATGGAGGCAGAAGATCCCCTATTTATCCTTTATACCTCCGGCTCGACCGGCCAACCTAAAGGGATTTTACATACTACCGGCGGTTATTTGCTGTATACCGCAATGACCCACAAATATATATTTGATTACCACGATGGCGACATCTACTGGTGCACCGCAGATATAGGCTGGATAACCGGGCATTCCTATATGATCTATGGCCCATTATGTAACGGCGCAACCACATTGATGTTTGAAGGCGTACCGACTTATCCGGAAGCTGACCGTTTTTGGAAAATAGTCGACAAACATCAGGTCAATATTTTTTATACCGCCCCGACCGTCATTCGTGCCTTGATGGCGCAGGGCAATGAGTTTGTTACCCGCAGCTCACGCCGGAGCCTGCGCATTCTTGGCAGCGTAGGCGAACCTATCAACCCGGAAGCATGGGAATGGTATTACCATGTCGTCGGCGATGGTCGCTGCCCTATAGTCGATACCTGGTGGCAAACAGAAACCGGCGGCATATTAATCACCCCGTTGCCCGGTGCTATACCTTTAAAACCGGGCTCCGCCACCCTGCCCTTCTTTGGCATCAAACCTGAAATCATGGATAACGAAGGCCATATTATGGAAGGTGCAGCCGAAGGAATTCTGGTCATCAGCCGCTCGTGGCCGGGGCAAGCGCGTACCATTTACGGCGATCATCAGCGTTTCATCGACACCTATTTTAAAAACTATCCCGGCTATTATTTTGCCGGTGATGGCGCACGGCGCGACAAAGACGGTTATTACTGGATTACCGGCCGTGTTGATGACGTTCTTAACGTTTCCGGCCACAGAATGGGAACGGCAGAAATTGAAAGCGCTTTGGTACTGCACAAACATGTCGCTGAAGCCGCTGTGGTCGGTTATCCTCACGACATTAAGGGTCAAGGCATCTATGCCTATGTCACCTTGAATATTGGCGTAGAACCTTCAGAAAGATTAAAGGTAGAACTCATCGATCTGGTTAGAAAAGAAATCAGCGCCATTGCCAACCCGGATATTATTCAGTGGGCGTCGGGGTTACCCAAAACCCGCTCCGGTAAGATCATGCGCCGTATTTTGCGCAAAGTTGCCGCTAATGAAATTGACCACCTGGGTGATATATCCACACTTGCCGACTCATCGGTAATTAAGGATATTATTATGCATCGGGTTAATAAATAATTTCACGGCCCAATCTCAAAAAGAGAACGAGCATCTCTTTTTGAGATTAATAACGTCCAAGCTCCGCCGCAGCTCCCGTCTGACTTGCGGCAATATGCACCATTCCTGGCGATATCTATTCTTGCAACTTAACTAACAGCATCAAATAGATACCTTTAATTCACATTGAAAGAGTGACTTACCCTCTATATATTCTTT
>JAQTLI010000559.1 GCA_028714995.1 Methylobacter sp.
ATGGAATACACATATTCCACACCTTCAAGCTGTTTGAGCAAAACCTCCAGCGGCGTAGACACCAGTTTTTCAACTTCTTCGCTGGAAGCGCCCGGATATTCAACAAGCACATCCATGACCGGCACGACAATCTGCGGATCTTCTTCGCGGGGTGTGAGGATTAGCGCCGCCGCTCCCGCCAACAGGGAAATGATCAGAAACAGTATGGAAAGCTGGGAGGTGGTAAAGATTTCGACAATCTTTGTCGTCAAGCCGCGCTTGGGGCTTTCATTTTGAAGCTCGTCCATTATTGCGCCTGCTGCGGATGGGCTATGACAGATTCACCGGCATGCAAGCCGGAAATGACTTCAATTTGATCTCCGAAAGTTTTGCCCGTTCTGATATGACGCATAAGCTCCCGACCTTCTGACCAGACCTTGACGACTTCCAGCTGACCGATATGTTGCACTGCGCTGGCAGGGATTAACAAGGCTTCATGTTGACCACAGGCCTGTTCCAGCCAGCCGAAATATCCCGGCTGCAGACCTTCTATGGCAGGCAACGCGATTTTAATCAGCTGGGTGCGGGTTTGCGGGTCGACTTCGGGTCCGATCTCGTCAATTTGCGCACTGGCTGTTTTTCCCAGCGTATCAATACGCACGGTGACATCCATGCCAATGCTGTAATGCCCGGCGCAGGTATTCGGCACCTCGGCTTCAAGCCTTAACCCTTGCGGCGTTTGCAAGGTCACCACGGGTACGCCGGGCAGGCCCATGTCGCCGGGCTCTTTAAGGCGTTTAACAACAATGCCGTCAAATGGAGCAAGCAACAGTGTATCGGCCAGATGGGATCTGATTTCATTGACAGTACTTGCCGCCTGATTGACACTGGCTTTTGCCTCTTTTGCCCTGGCGACTACGGCATCAAAGTTTTCGCGGGTCGCTGCTTCTTTACTGTACAAGCTGCGGGTGCGCTGTTCGTCTGCTTGGGCGCGATTGGCTTGGGCATTTGCTCCGGCAAGCGCGGCAAGGGCTGCATTTTCCTGTGCCTTGATATCACGCTCATCCAGGCGGGCGATTAGATCGCCTTTTTTGACTTTATCGCCCGCATTGACCTTGACCTCGATAATCCGGGCCATCATTTTGGGGGCAATATTGGCAACGGTTCTTGACCTCACCGTGCCGGGCCAGGCCAGAATATCGTCAACCTGCTTTTTTTCGACAACAGCCATGTTGCCTGGCGTTTTTGAAGCACCACTCTGTGGGCTTAGTCCAGGAGATACTTTGCTGACAAAACTGCCTTGCATATAAAGCAGCAACAGGATCAAGGCTAAAACGGCGATGGAAATAGAGACGATTTTGTTACGATTTTTAGGTTCGATTTGTGACATGAGAACTCCTTTATTTCCAGTCGCCGACAGCTTTTTTCAATGCAGCTTCAGCACTCAGGGCATCGTAATGCGCTGCAATCGTGTTGGAATGGGCTTTATTCCTGGCAACCTCAACTTCAATATAACGAGTAACCGTCACTGTTTCCGCACGCCGTTGTTCATTAACCAGCCTTAACGCTTCGTCGGCAGCAGCCACCGATGCTTCGGCGACCCGCATACGAGCCAGGGCTTCTTCCAGATTCAGGGAAGCTACTTTTACTTCCTGTTCGATGGACAACTTGGTTTTTCGTTCAGTTTCACGGGCTTCGGCGGCTTTTCGTTCCGCAGCGCTGACGCGGTTTTTGGTCTCTAACCCGGAAAACAAATCCATTTCGACACTGACTCCGGCGGTAACATTGTCTTTGCTGCTGTAAAAACCGGGATTCCGGCTGTCTTGACCGTAACTCACATAAGCATCGGCCTTGGGCAAATAAGCGCCCTTCTCGCTTTTTAACTTGGCTTGCGCTATTTCTACCTGGGTGGCGGCCGCTTTAACTTCCGGACGTTGCGTCATCGCAAGTTCAAGCAAGTCGTTAAACGATGACGCCATCTTGGGTTCCGGTAGCATTGATGAGGCAGACGCTATGGTAAATGGGTGATCCGTTGCCAGGCCGAGCAAAGTGGCGAAACCGGTTTTGGATAGCTCGATGCCGTTGGCGGCCCTGATTTCGGCTTCCTGTGCTTCAGCCAATTTCACTTCCAGCGATAAAACGTCGGATTTAAGTGCGGTTCCAGCTTCGTACTGCAGTTTCGTTTGCTTCAGCTCGCTGGTAATTGCTGCAATGGAATCCTTGCTGACCTTCTGCGCTTCCAGCGCGGCCAAATAGGCGTAATAAGTAGCAGTTACGGCTTCAATCAAGGCATTGCGCACCGTTGAGCGTTCAAACTCCGCCGCGTCTATACCCAGTTCAGCCGCTTTACTGTTGTGATAATCCTGACCGCCACGGAACAGTGACAGTTTACCTATGATTTCGGGGCGAAAGTCTTGTCGATAACCGGGGTTATTAATGTTATTGATCGAGCCGGGATTATTGAAATCCCTTTGCGACACAATCATCGAAAAGACCTGCGCGGGATTGTTGGAGTGTACATAGCCAACCTTGGCGGTTACTTGCGGATAAAACGCAGACA
>JAQTLI010000560.1 GCA_028714995.1 Methylobacter sp.
AATTGAACCTAAATTCGGCAGGACGGCCACAAAGGTAGTGGCTGGTTATGATATGCCTAATGATTTTAAGCTTCAGGCTGACAGCGTATGTGACGGGGTGGCTGATAATGTTGATATCCAGTCAGTAATTGGGACAGGAAACTGCAGGGTAATTCTGGCCGGCACTTTTAACCTATCAGCTGCAATAGATATTGGCTTTAACAAGCTGAATATTAGCGGTCTGGGCAGGGGTTTAACCACCATAAAACCGGCCGGCGGTATCCACGCTTTTGCGAATACCGCTACCGGGGTTACAGAGTTAAGTATTGAAAATCTGACGATTGATGGCCAAAACCAGACTGGTGTAAATAATGACGGTATCCATTTGAATAGGGTTAAAGCTATGTGCCGGAATGTCCGGCTTTATCGCATATCTGGCAATGGTATTTACTTTGATGCAGCTGGATCTTCCGCTTACTTGCTGGATATGGAGACAATCTTTATTGATAACCTGGCAGGGAATAATGGTATAAACCTTACCAATGTCGGGTTTGCAACCATGAAGAACATCTTTGCCTCAAACCATTCAGCTGGGAATGGGGTAATCAGGATTGTGGGAGGCAGTAGTCAGTATCCCTCTCCGGGGAATGTTCTGATTGATGGTGTCAGTGCTTATAATATCAGCGGAGTGAATGCCGGTATATTCATTCAGAACATGAGAGAGAACCGGCTATCTATAAGCAACGTGGATGTTTATCTGGCTACCAGCATGGGTATACAGGTTATCGGAGGCACTACGCGGGCCAATGCCCAGTGGTCTGATATATCCATAGAGAACTTTTCAGGGCGCTATATCCGAGAGGCCGGTATTTCCCTTGATTACGTCAGAGGTGTAAGAGTTATAGACGGTTCTTGTATTGGCCAGAATGGTACTTCATCCGAAGGTGAATACGAAGGTGAGGGACTGGATATCGTCAACTGCTCAGATATAACGGTAATTGGTGGGAATTATTCTCATAATGATGGGGCAGGAATAACAGTCTGGAACAGTGACAATGTCCTGATTGACGGGGCAATGGCTTACAATAATGGGGCGTATCGCGGCGGAGATCCGAGTGAGTCCGGCATTAGAATAAGATATTGGGATGATACTACGGATAGGGTTAGGGTAACCAACTGCATGGTAGTTGATAACCAGGCTACAGCCGTGAACGCTTTGACTGGAAACGCAAATGCCGGACAGAAAGCAGTACCGGTGACGGACGGAACATTGTTTTTCCGTTATCAGAAGGTGCAGCTGGCTGAAGGGGCTACCAACGAATATAACGAAGTGGATTATGTGTACGGAAACACCGTGTACTTGAGATATAGCCTGACGAATTCTTATACGCTGGCCGGTGGCGCTACTTTGCAAGGGATAGCTACCCAGAGGACTGGTATTATAGAACTGTCTCATGGAGCCGGCAGTATTACCAATGACATTATTGAGGGGAACGTGGTAAAAGGGAATTATCTCTCCCAGATTACCACTATAAGCACTGATACTGTTGTTAAGGATAACGAAGGTTTTAAAACTAAAAATACTGGGCAGGATACCATTACGGCCGGTAACGGTACGGTTATAGTTAATCATGGTCTGGCGGTTACTCCGGACACAGTATTGGTAAGCCCCAGAAGTGATCCGGGCGTAGGTCTTATCTGGTGGGTAGATACTATCACTGCTACTCAATTCACAATAAACGTCTCGCCAAACACGGTGAACGATTTGGTCTTTGATTGGCAGGTATATAAAGATGGGGCATAGAGTGGTAAAATATCGCGGAGGTAAAAGAAATGCTTGCTGATATAGTCGGAAAATTAAATAGCATGGCCAATAAGGATAACAACCTTACCTTTAATTCATCTACGGATAGCTTGGAGGCCATTGCAGACGTTTTGTCTTCAATCTACGGGGTTTCTGTTTTGGGCTTTGGTACATTTACTACCAGCTCAACTACCGTTCCGGCTGATAATACCAGAGCAGCTTTATATCCTTCGGAGAATAATAACTACTGGAATGGCTGCTTCTTGATGCCTTTGACCGGTAACGCTGCCATGCAACCCCGGTATATTGCCAATTATGCTTCTGCTACCGGTGTGTTCACTTTGGCTGCCTCTAACCCGTTTACCTCTGCGCCTGGTTTAGTCAACTATGTTATTATTTCAGGCTCAAACTGTCAGGTTTGTCCGGTAGACAGCTTTACTAACTTGACTATAAACGATGTGATTGGTAATAAGGCAGACTCAGATGCCTTTGACCCGGCATCTGCCCATTCTCTTGTCAGGTTACTAAAAGCTGTTCTTAGGTCAGTAGCTCAGGGCTATGGTACTTTTACTACCAGCTCTGCCACTGTGCCGGCTGATACTTCACGAACAGAGGCAAACGGTTTTTTTAATGGAGCAAAACTCCTTATTCGCTCTGGCAGTCTTTCGGGCCAGCAAAGACGTATAGTTAAATTCACTCAGCCGGGAGGTATATTTACCCTTGACGATTGCTGCCCGTTCACCTCT
>JAQTLI010000561.1 GCA_028714995.1 Methylobacter sp.
CATATCCTGCACGCAACCGCCCAGCACCGCGCCGAACAATATCCACAGCGTCCCCGGCAAATAGCCGAACTGCGCAGCCAGCGTCGGCCCCACCAAGGGCCCAGGCCCTGCAATTGCCGCAAAATGATGGCCAAACACAATCCATTTGTTGGTCGGTACAAAATCGCGCCCGTTATCCAAACGTTCGGCCGGTGTCGCCCGGGTTTCATCAACCGCCAGCACCGTCGCGGCAATCCACGCCGCATAAAAACGGTAGGCAATGGCATAAACACACAAAGCGGCGGTTATAAACCACAACGTATTGATATTCTCACCGCGGTTTATAGCAATACCGCCGACGGCTGCCGCACCGAGCGCGGCGATCAATACCCAGATTGAGTTTTTCAGTAGATTATTCATCAGTTATCTTCTTTTTATTATTGGTGTTTTAACGGTAAGGCCAAGGAGAATTATCCTTGAAAATGGCTAAATTGCGATAGGATTATGGTCAGTTCCCACGCGAGACCGTCATCTCGGCAGGGATTGCCGGGATGACGAGCTATTTAAAAAATGAAGGTATAAAGAGAACCTCTAAACAACCTGCAAGCCCAAAAACTGCTGAAAGGACTGAAAATCCTTGTCTGAATGCAATAACGGCAATTCGTTTTCAATGCAAAAGGTAGCAATCATCGTGTCAATGGTTTTTCGGATCGTAATGCCTTGTTTACGCAACTGCCTAAAATTTTCAGCGCTTTTTAAGCTTAAGGTTACGCCCATCATGGCGTGGACAGGCAGGGAGCAAAGCAAGTTTTTTGCGGTCTGGTAATCGGGATCTAATCTAAACCCTTGCAACACTTCAGCCAGAATCAAATCCCCGGTGCATACCGGCTGCACACCCAGTAAGTTGTCCAGTTTTTTGGTTGCCAGTGTTTCTGTGCCGTTGAAGTAGTCAATCCAAACACTAGAATCGACCAGAATCACCGATCAGTCCTCATTTGCTCCAAATCGCCCTCCCATTTTAACTTGCCTTTAAAGGCTTTGATGCCCTCTTGCTGTTTCAGCATCAATAAAGCTTTTAAACCGAGTTCTACCGCTTCGCGCTTGGATTTTGCTCCCGTCGCTTTTAAAACATCGGCCATTAATGTGTCGTCAATGATTATATTGGTTCGCATCTGGCTATCCTTGTGTAATGAATTTCTAAACCATACACATTAGAGCATGTCTATTGACCTAGTTCAATCCTGAATGCGCCATTGAGAATCATGTCAGAACAAGGCTCACCACCCATTTAAAATCGATAGTACTTAGATATTGATATTCATACAATTTTGTCGCTGATGCTATCATGTGAAATAAGCGGCAAACATAGTGTGTAGGATGAATCCGCAATGCCCACGATTGATTTGCCTCGGATGTCCCTATTCTAAGAACCATCCTACTTACTGACCAGACTAAAATATCAATAAATTATGAGTGATGATGATTGGCGTGAAGAGACGCAAGATAGACTGCAAAAAAGTCACATATATTGCACATTAAAAAAGAATTGTGGCAGTGAACCGTCTGGAAGTCAGGTATTAACACTTGTGGATGAAGCAACATTTTTTGCCTATCAGAAAACTAAATCAATTCTTCGTCATATGGGTGAATTTACTCTTCATGATGGTGACCATCTATTTCGGGTTCTTAGATTGATGGAGAGATTGCTTTCAAAAGAAGTCGTAGAAAAGCTCTCTGTGCCTGAATTGATGCTACTTATTTTAAGTGCATTTTTCCATGATATTGGTATGGCACCTGAGGAAAAAGTGGTTCTATCCTGGCGAAAAGTATGGGATATATCGCCAGATTTTGAGGATGAAATAGATCAAGGAGAATATGAGAAATTCCTAAGATATTACTCAGCAAGACCAGAAGAAAAATTAAAGATAGAGACATTCACTGCGCAAGGAAAAAACAGCGATGCGGATATGATCAAAAACTATCTAATAGCTGACCATATTAGGAGCACGCATGCAGATCGCGCCAGAGAAATTATTCAAAATCACTGGGAAGGAAAAATAATTTACAGGGATACTGATTTAACCAGTGAATTTGCTGCTATCTGTTTTAGTCATAACGAAGATGCGCTTTTACTTCTAGAACTGGATAAACGCTACCTCTGTGGCCCTGAAATTTTTGCTTGTCTACCATTGATAGCAGTTATTTTAAGATTGGCTGATCTCCTTGATTTTGATGCTAAGAGAACCCCAGCGGTTTTATATTCACATCTATTCGTCAGGCACCCCATATCACTAAACGAATGGAAGAAGCATAGGACTGTTGAAGCTTGGGCTATTAACAACGAATTGATTCAATACAGTGCAAAATGTGAACATCCGGCCATTGAAGCATCAATTCGTGCCTTTTGTGACATCATAGACAAGGAACTCAGTGCATGTAATAACATCATTTCGTCAATCAATGACTTTAATAGAATCAATAATGGAGAGGTTTTCATAAAAGTTCCATTTAGGGTAAATCGATCAAAAATAGAAACAAA
>JAQTLI010000562.1 GCA_028714995.1 Methylobacter sp.
GAACGCCCATGGCGACATTGCGCGATGGCAAAACCATCTGGAAAGAAAAATTTATAGGCTGAATTTAACCTGACAGACACTTCTAAAAAACCAGTAACTGTCAGATTAGGTTTGAACCACTACAAATAACTGCAATCTAGCCCTGCCCAACTTTACTGGGCAGAGCATTCTTATTTATCTCTTATCCGGCGCATAAAGCGTAGACACCTTACTAAAACCCTCTGTCGCATCTTTTGATGCCGCGATAATTTTCGCCGTTCCGCGCTGTTGTACCTGATCAATACGAATGATCTTATGCACAGGAATAAAAGAGCGGTTTACCCCTTCAAATTCAATCCTAAGCTTCTCTTCCGTCGGATCAATAACAATTGAGCTTTTCTCACCAAACACAAAATCTTCAATAATTACAAATCCATACATATCTCCCTGGTAAACGCTCTTAACGTAAACCTCATAGATTTGTTCCTGATTAACGAAAACGACTTTATAAATATGTTTTTGCGACATTCCGATTGTTTACCCCCCGATAGATAAGAAATTACCAGTTTTTAACCAGACTTGGTTGGTTATACACTAAACCGGCAAAGCATGCAGACCAAACACGCTTTACAGACTATTCAGTAAAACTCATAATTGGAAGGATATAGTCTGAGCCTGTAGCATCAACATCATATAAACCAGCTAAATGATCGCTTCTATACAAACAATAGCTTCGCATAATAATTTCAGCCAAACCATCAACCAGATCGTATTCATCGATATTGTCTAAACTAATCCACTTTGCCTCGGCAACATCGCTCTGTGCTATCGGCAATGTATTTTCATCTCCTAGCAAATGAGCTAAAAAATCAATAACTACATAATGAAAGCTCTCAATCCGCCTTTCGACTATTGCGACAATATTTTTCACCACAATATCCAAACCCGTTTCCTCTTTAATCTCGCGCTTACAAGCATCTGACAAAGATTCACCCGCTTCCAGTTTTCCACCCGGCACAGACCACAACCCCATAGCGGGAGGCTGATTGCGCTGAATCATCAACACTTGCCTTTTATCATTAAACACGATGCCGCCGACACCAATAACAGGCACCGGAAAAGAGTTTGTATTGTTATTTCGGATATCCATGCTTAACTCTTTAAGTTTTTTATTATCACTTTAACTTTTTAGTTGTATAGTGAATATCTATCTAAAAAGGCCGACTCTTTCGATAACCCGTCAGGCAGGTAGTTTAACCCTATCTTATGAGGTGAACCATGAACTCACGACGACAACCTCTTATCTTATCCTTCTTTCTGGCTTGTTTTCTGACAATGCCCGTTTCAGCAGCTGATATAGCCGCCGGAGAGCAAAAAGCAGGCTCCTGTGTTGGCTGTCATGGTCAAAAAGGTAGCAGCGGCAATGCTCAATGGCCGAATCTGGCCGCTCAAGAACGAGTTTACTTTGCCAATCAGCTCAAGGCATTCAAAACCGGAGATCGCAGCAACGCGATGATGCAATCCATGGCGAGCAACCTGAACAATGAAGATATAGATAGCCTTGCCGCTTATTTTTCCAACCAGAAACCTGCCAAGGCAGGCGGCGACCCAACACTGGCAAAAGCTGGCGAATCCAAAGCAAGCATATGTTTAGGATGCCACGGTCAATCGGCTGAGGGTAAAGGCCAGTTCCCACGGCTTGCCGGTCAGCATCCAGTATACCTTGAACAACAATTAAAAAATTTCAAGAATGGCTCACGCAAAAGCGGGCCGATGCAAGCCATCACCGCCAATTTGTCCGAAACGGATTTCAAGGAATTAGCCGCTTATTTTGGATCGTTATAACAACTCGGGTAACAATATGATAACCATAAAATAGTTTTTACTTCCCGTAGCCGGTTTAGCTCTGGTCCTGATAACCCGCTTGTTGAACAGCAATAAACAGTCAAAAACAGAAGATAATCTTCGCACTAGGATAGAGCCGACGAATGAGACAAGAAATTAACTAATCCAGAGACCATGAGAATTCTCGTGATGCTGTTGACAGCAGAGGTCAAGAACCACACTATAATCAACAATATCAGGTCCAAAGAAATATAGACAATGCCATATCCAGAATTGATGCGCAAACAAAGAACAATCGATAATATCGACCAAAAAGCCAGGGAATTAACAGAAGGGCAACCGCTTCATGCGTTGCTCTACTTCCCCCCATCCTTGATGGTCTCACCTCCTGCATAATCCATATGGATGCGGTGAATGCAGATATTTGCATAACGCCATTAATGGCGTGTAATAGCATAATGCAGGATTAATTACCGAGGAACAAATATATGTCCATGCAGTTGGAGGGTGTAAGAATTTTTGTGTAAACGGTCATTTGGCAGGAAACTGCCATTTACTTTGTAAGGAGTCAAAATGACCGTATCAAAACCCATCCCTACCGACCTAATTGATAGCTTATTGTCAGGCTATCAAAAACCCGAAGACCTGATCGGCGAAAACGGCCTGCTGAAGCAATTGACCAAAGCCTTGGT
>JAQTLI010000563.1 GCA_028714995.1 Methylobacter sp.
GCATCGAATGAATATCCATGCTCTACCAAAAACAGCAATAAATATAAGCCGGACAGGGTTAAAAAAACGCCCACCATAATCACCGTGAGTACGACACGATATTCCTCGGCTATTGCGACTTTCTGCAACAAAATAGTCGCTATGATGCTGATCAAAAAAGCGCCTATCGCGTTAATGGTCATCAAAGCATAAGGAATCACGCCACCCGACCACTGAATAACGCCGCCTGAATAATAAAACAACCCTCTGCCGCACAGCAATCCGAGCCAAATGGCAAATACACAGGCCGTAACACTAACCAATATATTCATCGCCGCTTTGGTTAAATTGCCCTCCTCTATTAAATAAAACGTTTCCAGGGAAAACGTAGAGAAGGTTGTAAACGCGCCTATAAAGCCAACCAAAATGGCCGCCCTGTATTCAAATGTGATGGTGATGCGTTGCAGCATAAGCGATTCGGTCAGCAAGCCGAGCATAAACGAACCGATTACGTTGACGACTAAAGTTCCATAGGGAAATCCACGACCCAGCCACTGGTAAATACCCGATGAAACGAGGAACCGTATCACCGCACCGAACGACCCGCCCAGCGCAACTGCGAATATTTGATTCATAACCTAGAACTTGATGAAATGCTCACGGTAATAACGCAGCTCTTCAATCGATCCAAGAATATCATCCAATGCCTGATGAGACGATACCTTATTAAAACCATCTGTTATTTCAGGCGCCCACCTGACGGCAAGCTCTTTGAGCGTTGAAACATCGATATTACGGTAATGAAAATAGGCTTCCAGCTTAGGCATGTAGCGATACAGGAAACGTCTGTCCTGACCGATACTGTTTCCGCAAATAGGTGATGTATTCTCAGGCACCCATTGCTTTAAAAATTCAATCGTTAGCCGTTCAGCTTCGGCATCATCAATCGTAGAAGCTTTGACGCGCTCGATTAAGCCGGACTGTCCATGGTGCTGCTGATTCCAGTCATCCATTGCCGCCAGTGCCGCATCGGATTGATGCACGGCCAGCACAGGACCCTGGGCAAGGATATTCAAGTCCTTATCGGTAACGACCGTGGCAATCTCAATAATCAAATCGCTATCCGGATCAAGGCCGGTCATTTCAAGGTCTATCCAGATAAGATTCTGCGAATCCTGAGCCATTTGTTGATTCCATAGTATTAATAAGGTTGCGGTAAATTGTAGCATTGGCTAATCTGTATGGCTAATCCTTAAACCTGATGCTTTTAACCATGAATACCTTTACCTTTATCTTCTTAATCGCACTGATTATTTCTTATTCGATACAGTTTTGGCTGTCCAAACGACAAGCTAGCTACGTTGCTAACCATCGTTCCGCTGTACCTGAAGCCTTCAAAAATAGCGTCTCGCTGGAAGCTCACCAAAAAGCGGCCGACTACACCATAGAAAAAGGCAAACTGGGCGATATAGATAGCATCATCAGCGTTATTTTCTTGCTGCTACTGACCATCGGCGGCGGCGTCAACATGGCTTTCGAGTTCTGGACATCCTTGGACCTGTCACCCCTAATCGCTGGCATAGCAGCAATAGCCACTATCTTCCTGATAATGGCTGTGGTAGAACTTCCCACCAGCATTTATCAGACTTTTGTTATTGAAGAAAAATACGGCTTCAATAAAAGCACCCCACAACAATTCATCAAGGATCAACTGCTGCAACTGACCTTGGTTTCGGTTATCGGCATGCCTTTGCTGGCTTTGATTTTGTGGGTTATGGACAGCATAGGTTCACTATGGTGGTTATGGGCCTGGGGCATATTGATAAGTTTCTCATTACTGATGAGCTGGCTTTTCCCTACCGTGATCGCGCCATTATTCAACAAATTCACGCCTATGGAAGAAGGCGCGTTAAAAGACCGGATTCAGGGATTACTTGCCCGTTGCGGCTTTAACAGCCAAGGCATCTTCATCATGGACGGCTCCAAGCGTTCAGGTCATGGCAACGCCTACTTTACCGGTCTGGGCGACAACAAGCGCATCGTGTTTTTCGATACACTGGTCAAGTCTCTGGACGACGAAGAACTGGAAGCCGTACTGGCTCATGAGTTGGGGCATTTTAAATGCAAACACGTCATCAAAATGCTGATTGCCACTTCAATCATGACATTAATCAGCTTTGCAATTCTGGGTTGGCTGATTAACCAGCAATGGTTCTTCAACGGCCTGGGCGTAGAACAGCCATCAAACGCTGCCGCCTTATTATTATTCATGCTGGTTTCACCAGTATTCACCCTGTTCATCCAACCCATCAGCGCTTATTTTCAACGTAAATTTGAATTTGAAGCCGATGACTTTGCATCAAGCAATTCCAAAGCCGAAAAAATGATCAGCGGACTGGTTAAGATGTATGAAGAAAACGCCAGCACCTTGACACCGGATCCGCTTTATTCCGCCTTTCATTACAGCCACCCCCCTGCGGCTATCCGTATTGCGCACTTGGAATCCAAAATTAAAACTGCATGATGGCTGA
>JAQTLI010000564.1 GCA_028714995.1 Methylobacter sp.
ATTTATATGATATCTTTTTTGCCAGTCTTTACTTATTAAAGAGCGGGGGACAATAGCGTATGTTGCCTAGCGATTTTCCGAAATGGCGCACAGTGCATCATTATTTTTCACCGTGGAGCGCAAGCCGGGAAAGAAATCAACCCTACTAGAGCAGGCTTTAAAAAAATCAGGTTTGCTGCGGAGATATTAAAGAGGTTCTAAGAAAAGGTTACCGGTTAGATAGAAGTATGTCATTTTTATCAAACCATAAAGGATATACAATCCAAGCCTGATTTTTAAGACGGTATCTACCAGCTTGCTCCCTTTTAACTTCCGTCCCTGATTGTGTTTCCCATCAAATCAGCTACTGCCCTGTTCGCCACACCGAATACCTTAATATCGTTTTTAACTACACCGGCATAATTTTCATGCAGATGACCATGAAAGATATGCTTCACCCCCATGGCATCGGCCAGTTCGCCAATCACATCAAACCCGTGCCGATGAGATCCCGGTGCTTCATGTGTAACCAAAATATTGGCTTTCAGTGCCTTTAATGCCTCAAACTCGTCATGCCAAATCGCCGACTCGTATTTTAATGACATGGCAGAATGTTTAACACTGGAAGGCTGCTCACTGAGGTAATGCTGCTTGCCCCGCCATTTAGGCTGCCGGGGTGGATACCAAACCCTACCAAGAAAAATACCACCTAATCCTGCTATTCTCACTCCTGCTATTTCTGTAACTTTCAAATGCAACCCATTATCAGCCAAAGCCGAATGGAACAGATTTTCATGCTTGCTGGGCGTTTCAAAATCATGATTACCAGCAATCCACCAGATTTCAGTTAAGCCGATGATTTCCTGCAAATAACTTTCCAACGGCATTTCCAAATCATAATCACCTAATAAAACGATAGCTTCGGGTTTGTATTCCTGTACTGCTGAAATCAGCGGCTTGAAATCTCCATGTGGATCGCCTGCAAATAAAATCTTGTTCTTTGAGTTCAAACCATTATTCCTGTTATCTGAAAGCTAATCCCAATGCCGAAAACAATAACGCTTAGTCTCCATTGCCAACACAGGTTTGTGATTCTCTTTAATTATATTGATCTATACGGAAAAAGTCGCCTTGAATAATATCAAACGGTATTAAACAGCAGTATATATAACTAACCTCTTCGCCTGTTATGGTAACGAGTCACGCACCATAATAAAACGCCCGGTGTATGGTTGCGTTTCCAGATTCCGGCAGCATATTTGTTGGCTTCAGCCATAGTCGGGTAGATGTGAATAGTACCGAGTAACTTGTTCAGGCCGATATTGTTTTTCATCGCCAACACAAACTCGGCAATCAGGTCTCCGGCATGTTCAGCAACGATGGTTACGCCGAGAATCCGGTCTTTGCCTGGCGGGGTTAACACTTTGACGAAACCATGCGCTACGCCGTCGGCAATGGCGCGATCCAATTCGGCTATGTCATAAGTGCTGACTTCATAAGCTATACCTTGTTCTTTTGCATCCTGTTCATTAAGGCCAACCCGCGCGACTTCAGGATCAATAAACGTAGCCCAGGGTATGACTGAGTAATCGGTACGGAATTTTGTAAAACTGCCGAACAGTGCATTCACCGCAGCATACCAAGCCTGATGGGCTGCTACATGGGTAAACTGGAACGGACCGGATACATCGCCACAGGCAAAGATGTTCGGGTAATTGGTCTGCTGGAATTCATTAATTTCGATGGTGCGTTTTGGCGAAACTTCAATCGCCAATTCATCAAGACCATAACCTTCGATATTGGCAGCCCGCCCAATAGCCAATAGCACCTGGTCAAATGGAATACGTACCTCTTGACCTTGATGTTCGGCAATAAGAATCTTTTCGTCATTTTCGATGGTAAAACGCTTGGCAGTATGATCAACGAGCACATCGATGCCTTCCTGACGGAATTTGGCCATGACTGTTTCTGAGACATCGAGATCTTCCCGAATCAACAAACGCGGCGCCATTTCGACTTGCGTCACCTTGCTGCCGAAACGGGCAAAGCTTTGCGCAAATTCACAACCGATAGGCCCGCCGCCAAGCACGACAAAGCGTTTGGGCAATTCACGCAAATTCCAGATGTTATCAGAAGTCAGATAATTGATTTCATCAAGACCAGGAATTGGTGGCACAAACGGATGCGCTCCGGCGGCAATAATAATGGAACGCGTGGTGATGGTTCGGCTTTCACCCGCCGTTGTTGCCTGAACTTCCCAGGGAGAAATAATCTTTGCTTCACCCTCGATGACCTCCACGCCAAGGTCTGTGTAGCGCTGAACGGAATCATGCGGCCCGACGACCTTAATAATCGACTGCACCCTATCCATGACGTCGGCAAAATCAAACTCGGCATCGGCTCTTTTGATGCCAAAATCTGCGGCTCTGCGCATCTGGGCCAACAACCTGGAGGAACGGATTAGGGCTTTTGATGGTACGCAGCCGGTATTCAGGCAATCGCCGCCCATTTTATGCTTTTCAATCAAG
>JAQTLI010000565.1 GCA_028714995.1 Methylobacter sp.
GGACACCGCAGGTACTGCGACGCGTTATCGGCAAATTGCCCGGCCTGACACCGCAAGCTAAAAATGAACAGAGCCGGTTTAAACTTTCATATCATTACGACTGCAATAGCGCACCACCGATGGAAGAAATTCTCACTCTACTACGGCAGCAAGAATTGTCGGCCAATCCGACGCTCTCGTTCGGACAGTTTTTAGACTTTGTCCCGGCCAGAGCCTCCAAAGGACAGGCATTACGTTATATCGCCCAGCAATGGAGCATTCCGCTAGAGCGTATCCTGGCTACGGGTGGCTCCGGGGGGGACGAAGATATGTTGCGCGGCAACACCCTTGGCGTCGTGGTCGCCAATCGCCATTGCGAGGAATTGTCGATTCTTGGCGATACGGAACAGGTCTATTTCGCCGAGGGTTCGCATGCCTGGGGCATATTGGAGGCCATCGAGCATTACGACTTTTTCAATCGCTAACAGAGTACATAACCCATGATTAAGCGCATTCTGATTTGTACCGATCTCGACCGCACCCTGCTGCCGAACGGCAGACAACCCGAATCGGCCGGTGCGCGGACAACTTTTAGCCGATTGGTTTCGCGCCCGGAGGTGACCCTGGCTTATGTCAGCGGTCGACACCGCGAGTTGGTTGAAGATGCTATCCGGGAATACGAGCTGCCGTTGCCCGATTGGGTCATCGCCGATGTCGGCACGACGATTTACCAAGTACGCACCGGAGAATGGCGGCATTGGCCTGAATGGGAGCAGGACATCGGCACCGATTGGCGAGGGTTGACGGTAAACGATTTATGGCCTTTATTTACCGATTTATCGTCGTTACGCCTGCAGGAAACAGCCAAGCAAAACCGCTACAAACTTAGCTATTACCTGCCCTTGCTAACGGACATCGACGCCCTGCAACGAGAAATGTTGCGGCGACTTGAATCGCAAAAAGTGGCGGCCAGTTTAATCTATAGTGTCGACGAAGCGACGTCGACGGGCCTGCTGGATGTGTTACC
The DNA here is from genome assembly GCA_028714995.1 of Methylobacter sp. GTDB lineage: Bacteria > Pseudomonadota > Gammaproteobacteria > Methylococcales > Methylomonadaceae > Methylobacter_A. Next base: position 1,007 of record JAQTLI010000565.1, read on the forward strand.
TGCCCACGCCACGAAACTCCATGCCTTGGAATTTTTAATGCAGCATCAGGGCTTCGATTACGCCAACACGGTTTTCGCAGGCGACAGCGGTAACGATTTGCCTGTACTCGCCAGCGCGATTCAATCCGTATTGGTCGCCAATGCTGACGTTGATGTTATCGAGCAAGCCAAAACTCAAGCTCGAAAACAAGGAACGATGGCTGCATTTTATGTGGCGCAAGGCAATTTTTTGGGCATGAATGGCAATTACAGTGCGGGGATTGTTGAGGGCGTCGCCCATTATCACCCTGACACCCAGGTTTGGATGGAACAAGACTATGATTAATAATCCCCTTTTTTATATTTTCGGCGAAGTGCTGTTCGACCATTTTCCCGACGGCAGTCGCATCCTGGGCGGCGCGCCATTCAACGTCGCATGGCATTTACAGGCGTTCGGCCAATCTCCCCGTTTCATCAGCCGGATCGGCGATGATCCGACTGGACACAAAATCGCTACATTAATGGATGCCTGGGACATGAGCCGTGAAGCGGTACAAACCGACAACGAACACCCTACCGGCAGCGTCCGGGTACTAATCCAGGACGGCGAACCGCATTATGAAATCGTCACTGATTGCGCCTACGATTTTATCGACAGCAACTTGCTTGAGGAAAAACAGACTCCGGGCATTTTGTATCACGGCTCATTGGCAATCAGAAACCCGGTCTCGCGCACGGCGCTGCAAGCCGCCAAAGCCCGGCATCAAGGTAAAATTTTTGTCGATGTCAATTTGCGGCCGCCCTGGTGGAATCGGGAAACGCTGCTGCCGTTACTTCATGATGCAGATTGGGTGAAACTCAATCAAGCCGAACTGATCGCGCTATGCCCTAATGAACACGGCCTGGAAGCAACCATGCAGGCATTTTGTGCGCAGTTCGATCTGGAAACATTGGTGGTAACATGCGGCGAACAAGGCGCCGTCGCTTACGACAGGCAGCAACACTTCATATCCGTAAAGCCACCGGCAAGCACTGCCGTGGTTGATACGGTAGGCGCTGGAGACGCTTTCGCCGCGCTGTTGTTAATGGGATTAAGCAAGCAATGGCCTTTAAAAGTGACTCTGGACCTGGCACAAGTATTTGCCTGCGCTTTGGTCGGCAGACGCGGTGCAACCGTCGCCAATAGGGCGTTTTATCGTGCGTTCAGCGAACAATGGGGCTTGTAGGGTACGCTGCGCGTATCTTCAGACACTATCATAAAAATCAACATAAAAGATACGCACAGCGTACCCTACGGTGAATTGTAAAAAAACCGAAAACTTGACCGTTCAAAGTATAAATGCACAACATTGATCGGTCGCACTTACAGAATCAGGATAACGCTATATGTACGAACAAGTTTCCCACTCGCTATTGAATGCCATTCTTGACGATTTAAAACCGGAAATCAGAAGACAGGATTTACGGCATTTTTATACCCGGCTGGGCGCTAATTTTTACGCCATTTATTCGCTGTTTT